>USGH01000023.1 GCA_900554225.1 uncultured Eubacteriales bacterium
GCTGGTGTGTGCGAATAGGACGGTCGATCAGCCTTGCCTTGAGGTTTTATTTAAAGTTTTTCGTGTTAGTCATTAAAAACGTGTTGAATTTCTGAACTCTTTTGGGTATACTAATAACTGTAAGGGGGCGATACGATGATCAACAGACCGGATTATATTGCGGCGATCGAGCCGATTATCGATAAGCCGCTCGTCAAGATACTTGCCGGTATCCGTCGCTGCGGCAAGTCTACGATCTTTGAGATGCTGAGAGAGGAACTGCTGCGGCGCGGTATTGGGGAGGACCAGATCGTCTGCAAGCGGTACACGGAGATGGATATTCCCGAGAACATCACCGCCAAGCAGATGTATGACGAGCTGACCGCTGCCATGGCGGGCAAGGGACACTGCTGCCTCCTGCTGGACGAGATTCAGGAGGTTCCCGGCTGGGAGAAGGCGGTCAACAGTCTATTGGAGGGCGGTCGCGCCGATATTTATGTGACCGGTTCCAACTCCAAGCTGATGTCAAGCGAGATCTCCACCTATCTGACCGGACGGTACATTCTGATTCCGATCTACACCTTGTCTTTCCGTGAATATCTCGATTTCAAGGCAGGCAGCAATCTGTCCCAGACGGAGTTATTGGACGAGTATATCCGCTTCGGTGGGTTCCCGATCGTCGCGCTTGGAAACTATGAAGCGCAGTCCGCCTACCAGATCGTGGATGGGATTTATCACACGGTTGTGTCGCGTGATATTGTCAAACGGCACCGCATCAACCGACAGGATTTATTCGATCGCGTGGTGAAGTTCGTGGTAGAAAACATGGGCAAAACATTTTCCGCGAACTCCATTTCGACCTTTCTGAAAAGCGAGCATCGCACGATCTCGGTTGAGAGCATCTATAACTATCTGCGCTGGTTGGAGCAGGCGTTTGTCATCTATCCGTGCGAACGGTACGACCTGCAAGGAAAAAGCATTCTGAAAACACAGGAAAAGTACTACCTTTCGGATGTGTCCTTCAAATACGCCCTGCTCGGATACAACCGCAAAATGTTGGATGGAGTACTGGAAAACATCGTTTTTCTGGAACTGAAGCGGCGAGGTTATGAGGTGTTCATCGGAAAAAACAATACGAAAGAGATTGACTTTGTCGCCAATCGCCGCGACGAGAGGGTATATGTGCAGGTATGCGTGCAGCTGCCGGAAAACTCCAATCGTGAAATCGGGAATCTGATGGAGATCAGAGACCATTATCCGAAATACGTGGTGACATTGAACGAGCTGGACGCAGGGATCGAAAACGGCATCCGGATCGTTACCCTTGCGGATTTTCTGCTTTCGGAACAACTGTGACCTGAAAATATCATTTTCACTTTCCATACCCAACACAGCAAAGGAATTACACCAATGAACATAGCATACACAAACGGCATCATTCTAGACGGAACAGAGCGTATGACCCCGCAGTCCGGCAAGGCGATCCTAACCGAGGGCGGCGTGATCACGGACATTGTCCCCGATACCGCGATCCCGTCCGGTTATGAAAAGATTGATCTCGGCGGTAAGTACATCCTACCGGGACTGATCAATCTGCACGTCCATCTCGCGGGCTCGGGCAAGCCGAAGAAGAAACAGTCCGACCCGGTCAAGCTCGTGCGGCTCATCACCTCGAACGCCCTCATGCGGCATATCGGCAAAAAGATGGTTGCCGGATACGCGAAAACCCAGCTGCTGAGCGGCGTCACCACCATCCGCACCGTAGGCGGTATTGCCGATTTCGATACGTTCGTGCGGGATAAAATCCATGACGGCAAGCTGCTCGGTCCGCGGATTCTGGCCTCCAACATGGCAGTCTCCGTGCACGGCGGACATATGGCAGGCTCTCTCGCCTACGAGGCCGCGACACCGGAAGAAGCCGCGGCGTATGTGGATAAGATCGCGGGGGATAAGCCGGATATTATCAAGCTGATGATCACCGGAGGTGTGCTGGACGCGGAGAAGGTCGGCGAACCGGGGGTTCTCAGAATGGCACCGGAGCTTGTGAAAGCCGCCTGCGACCGTGCGCACACGCTTGGCTTCAAGGTGGCGGCACACGTGGAAAGTCCCGAGGGCGTGAAGGTCGCTCTGGAAAACGGCGTGGATTCCATCGAACACGGCGCGAAACCAACGGACGAGATCATAAATCTCTTCAAGGAGCACAACGCTTTTCAGGTATCCACCCTCTCGCCTGCGCTCCCGTTTGCGCTGTTCAACCGCGGCATCTCCCACGCAACCTACGAACAGCAGGAGAACGGCAAGATCGTCTTTGACGGCATCATCTCCCTCGCGATGGCGTGTCTCGCAAACGGTATCCCCGTAGGTCTCGGCACCGATACCGCCTGCCCGTATGTCACGCAGTACGATATGTGGCGCGAGCTGTGCTACTACGTCAAATACTGTGGTGTGAGCGAGGCGTTTGCGCTGTATTCCGCAACGCTATTGAACGCGACCTTAGCCGGAATCGGTGACGAAACCGGATCGATCGAAAAAGGCAAAAAGGCGGAGATGATCGTCACAAAGGAAAATCCACTCCAAAACCTCCAGACACTGCGCGATCCCGCCATGGTGATCATGCGCGAAAACATCATCCGCTCCCCAAAGGTGAAGAAGATTCCGGAAGTGGAAACGGAACTGGACAAGTGGCTGTGAGGTAGCCAAAACAAATATATAGAAAGAGCAGCGAAATACTGCTTTTTTTTCATGGTATTTTAGAAGTGGCATCATATGTATCAGTCTCAGTAAAACGCGGATGTTGACTTGTGGTTTTGGAACGTGTTGTTTATAGAGGAATATGGAAAAAGTAAAAAGCCTCGGTGTTCGAGGCTTTTCAATTCATGTTTGGTGGTCAAGGAGCCATATGAGCAGTTCATCAAAGGTTGTACTACCTGCTGCAATATTAAGAATGATTTGGACAAGTTCTTCTTGCGTGTATACAAGTTCTACTCCATTCAATCCGCTTGTTCCCATCTATAAAGGCGTGATTTTTTACGAGTCCAAAACAAAGACGTGCAGCTTTTTGTTGGATTGATGGATAAACATCAATGCCACCAAATGATGCAAACGGTGCATTTAATGCTGCATCAAGGAGCCCCTCGTCACGCAATCCATCTTCGCCGCCTGTTTCGTGCACCAATTCACTGTGTAGAAGTAAGACCTGATGTATTGTCAGCCGTTTCATTTCGCAAGCTCCTGATACGCTGTGCGATTTTTCTCAATCAGACGTTTGGAAATTTCTGTTACATCCTCATCGTTTGCAAGCTGTTCCTCTTCTGCCTCATGGAACTCCACAAGCATATATCGCGGGACATTGTTTTTGAGAATGATCACCGCTCCGTGTTCATCCACCATCCGTGCAACCTTGGAGAAATTCTGGTTTGCTTCAGTGATGGATACAAGATTCTTTGTGTTGATCGTCATGAAGATCACCTCCTTATATATAGTATACACTGTTTGTAGGAGGAATTCAACCTATTTTAAAAAAATTCAAAGCATATTTCAAGATCCAGAAGGCAATGCGGTAAAAAACAATCGTGCTGTCTGATTCGGCACATCTGCATAAATCCTCAAAAACTGCGGAAAATAATTCCAGAGTAAAGGAGTGTGATGGATTTGGAGATACACGTCAGAGATGACAGAGGGCTGGTGGTGATCTGGCTGAGCAACGCGGAGAAGAAGGATCCGTCTCTGCGAGAGGGACTGAAGGGCATCTATGACAAATATAAGAAGAGAAAATATCTGGTGGCGGTTTTTGAGTCCGGCGAGGGGGATTTGTATTCGTCGACGTTGGAACTGCTTGCTTATAACAAAAGACGCAGTGCGGAATTAGAGGTGTATCGTGAGAAACAGCGCACGGCGATACATGGATGAGAACAGAGACGGGTGTGAGCGATCTTTCCCGTCTTTTCTTGTGCATCTGCTCATTTTGTTATCCCGTACCACTTGAAATGTTCAAAATTTTATGTTACAATGATGTCTGCAAATAGAAACACAAAAGACAGATAGCAATGGAAACCATAGAGGAGATACATCGCCATGACAGAAACCTTTGATATAGCGGGTTACGTCCGGATTTCCGTGGATGATGAGAAAAACCAGAAAAACATCTCCATCGAGAACCAGAAAGCCATCATTGAGGACTACGTGCATACCCGTTTTCCCGGCAGTACGCTGACCTTTTTTGAGGACCGCGACCGCTCCGGTTATACATTTGAACAGCGCGAGGGATACCAGGAGATGCGCCGCGGACTGATGAGCCACAAGTACGACATCCTCGTCATCAAGGACTTCTCCCGATTCTCCCGCCGCAACTCCCGCGGATTGGTAGAACTGGAGGATCTGCGCGACGCCGGTGTGCGCATCATCTCCATCGGAGACTATATCGACTTCCCGAACGACGACGACTGGCTGAAGATACAGTTCCAGTTTGTCATCAACGAAATGCCGGTCACCGACACGTCCAAAAAGGTGCGCAATGTCATCAAGAGACGGCAGGCGGACGGGGAATGGCTTAGCGCAGGGAATTTGAAATCGTCCCCACCGAAGCGGAAATCGTGCGGCGGATCTTTCAGCTTTACAACTGCGACGGCTGGGGCTACAAGAAAATCGCGAATTATCTGACCGATGAAGGCGTTCCCACACCGCGTATGTCCGAGCGGATGCGCAAGGAAGCGGACGGGTTAGCATACAACCGACAGGTCAAGCCTTCTTGGGCGATCGTCACCGTTCAGGGAATTCTGGACAACGATTTCTACATTGGCACGCTCCGGCAGGGCAAATATACCCGCGCGCGAATCAACGGTAAGGACGTCAAACGGGACGACGGCGAGCATATCGTCATTGAGAATCAGCACCAAGCCATCATCGACTACCGCACCTTTGCCACCACGATGGCACTGCGTGAGAAGCGGACGCGAAGCAACTACCGCGGTATCAAAATCAACGACAACGTCTACTCCGGCTTCCTGAAATGCGGCGACTGCGGCAGTCCGATGTTTTCCATGAGCCGTAAGGACTTGAAGCCTGCCTACACCTGCGGGACATACCACCGGCGCGGTCTCAAAGGCTGCACGAGCCACCACATCTGCGTGGAAAAGCTCGATGAACTCCTCAAAATCTACGTGGAGAAGCTGATGGAAAACTCCGCCGCCATGATCGAGGAGCTGAACCGCGACCTTGCCAAGGAGAACGACAACATCGCCGAAACCGAGCAGTCCGCCGACCATCTCGCCGAAATTCTGGACGACCTCATGGAGGAATTGCGCATCACCAAACGGCAGCGTATCCGCGAAATCATGAAAAAACCGGATAAAGAGGAGCTGATCGAGGCGACCTACGACGAGATGGAAGCGGAGCTGCAAAAGAAAATCGACGGTCTGAACCACCAGATCGACCTGTTGTCCGATAAGCGGAACACCTATATCCGGGTCAACCGCGCGGCGAAAACGGCTCTGGAAGTATTCGACGACATTCTCCATAAGGACAAGCTCGAGCGCAATGACTTAGAACTGCTCATCGACCAGATTCTCGTCTACGAGGACCATCTGGAAATCAAGCTGCAGGCGGATATCGACTCGCTCCTGCGCTGCGGAACATTAGAGGAGTGCGTAAAGGGGATTTCCGCGGCAAATTTTGATTCCGACACGGAAAATAGCGAAAATACGCTCCGTCAGTCCTCCCAAAACCGCGAGGACAAGGTTTTCCGTGTCCATGTTGTCAATGACGGCGACCCGCTGGAGATTTATACGGATCGGGAGGGCGAGGTGATCTTCAAGAAATATTCACCGATTGGCGAGCTGGCACAGTTTGCGGCACAGTACGCGGAAACGCTGTACAAGACCTGCGGACTGGCGTGTGTGATCTGCGACCGGGACGCGGTGATCGCTTCGGCAGGCGTTCCGAAAAAGGAATACACAGACCGTAAGATTTCCGCCGGGGTCGAGAAATATATGGAGAACCGCCAGCTGTACACCTGCGCCGACGGAAACGAATCGCCGCTCTATCTGACGGACGGGGATACGGGCGCGGTGCGCTGCCTCATGCCGATTCTGAGCGAGGGGGACATGATCGGATGCGTCGCGTCCATAGCCGCCCGTGAGGAGGAATCCAGCGCACCGAACGATCTCGAAATCAAGCTCATCCAGACGGCGGCGCATTTTCTCGGCAGGCAGCTCGACGCATAACCCACAGAGAACCGGATTCTGCCACAGTGCGGATCCGGTTTTGTGGTGTGCGGAGAGACGGCTCCACCTCCGACAGGCGCAGGGCTTGTAAATTTTCTGTTTCTTTTTGCCGTCCCCCCTTGCTTCTTTGCGGAAAATGTACTATCCTATAGGGAAGAGCGCGATAACGGGAGGCTGCAATGCGGACGGGATTGGTATTGGAAGGCGGCGCGATGCGTGGGATGTTCACGGCAGGCGTTATGGATGTTATGATGGAGCAGGGGCTCCGATACGACAGCGCGATCGGTGTATCCGCGGGTGCCGCGTTCGGAGTCAACTACAAATCCGGGCAGATCGGGCGGGTGCTGCGCTACAATGTGCGCTTTTGCCGGGACAGGCGATACTGCGGATTGGGATCCTATCTGAAAACGGGCGATTTGTACAGCACGTCGTTCTGCTATGGGGAGGTTCCCCTGCGGCTGGATCCCTTTGATTTCGATGCCTACGCCAAAAATCCAATGCGGTTTTACGTGGTCTGTACCGATGTACACACGGGCGAGGCGGTCTATCACGAATATACCGGCTATGCGGATCATGGGTTTGACTGGATCCGTGCCTCCGCCTCTCTGCCGCTTGCCGCGAATATCGTGCGGATCGACGGCAGGGAGCTGCTCGACGGCGGAATGGTGGACTCCATCCCGCTGTGCTATATGGAATCGCTCGGCTGCCGGCGCAATGTGGTGATCCTGACACAGCCGCGCGGCTATCTGAAAAAGCCGAACAGGCTGCTGCCGCTGATCCGCCGCCGGTACCGTGCCTATCCGGCTTTGATCCATGCGCTGGAAAACCGGCACGATATGTACAACGCGGAGCTATCCTATGTCGCACGGCGCGAGAGGGAGGGGGAGGCGTTTGTGATCCGTCCGCACGAAGCACTGCCGATCGGACGGGTGGAAAAGGATCCGGAGAAGCTGCGCATGGTGTACGCACTTGGACGCGCGGCAGCAGAGGAAGCATTACCCGCCCTGACCGCATTTGTGGCACGGGCAGAGGAACAGGAGGAGTAGACAATGCGAAGGGTCATTCTTGGAACAGACTGGTGGACGGACTGCGACGATGTTGCCGCACTGCGGATCTGTGCAAGAGCGCATAAACGGGGGCTCTGGCAGCTCATGGGCGTGTGTATCGATGCCTGTACCCCGGAGCCGGACGACGCGGCATGTGCTTCCGTGAACGCGTTTCTGACGGCGGAGGGGCTGTGCAATATTCCCATCGGCATCGACCACAGCGCGACCACCTATCCCGGGCCCAACAGCTATCAGCCCGTTCTGGCGGCAAGGTATCCCCACGCCATAGCGTCCAATGACGAGTGTCCGGATGCGCTGTCCCTGTACAAAACGCTGCTCCGGGACTGCGCGGACGGGGAAGCGGAGATACTGGAAATTGGCTTCCAACAGACGCTCGCGGCATTGCTTAACGATCCGGAGGGGTACACGCTGTTCCGGGATAAGGTGGCGCGGCTCTGGCTGATGGCGGGCAGCTTTGCGGAAAACGGACGCGGCAGGGAATACAACTGCTCCGTGGATAAAAAAGCAAGCCGCGCGGCGCATATCGTAGCGGAAAAGGCACCCTGTCCCGTGACCTATCTTGGCTTTGAGGTCGGCGTCAGCGTGCTCTGCGGCGGCAATCCGGAAAACGATCCGCTCCTTGCGCAGGATCCGCTGGTCTGTGCCTTTGACGCGCATGGTAGCCACAACGGCAGATGCAGCTGGGATCCGATGCTGGCACTGCTCGCGCTCCACGGCGACGCGGAGAAGGCGGGATTTACCTGCCGCTATGGGAGAGCCGCCATCGATCCGGAGAACGGCGAGAACACTTTTGCCTACGGTACCGCTGCCTGCTTCACGGTACAGACACCGCATCGATATGTGGTGAAGAATCGGTCGGATGCGGCATTCCAGACGGAATTGAACCACTGGCTGCGCGATGCCTGAAGCGCGGCTGCGCCAGATTTTCCCCCGGGAGCGCGCAATAGACTCTGTTTTCTGTATTGCTTACGGAAACAGGGTCTTTTTTCTATGCAAAACCGTCTATGCCGCAAAAAGCCCCCGTCGGCAGAATCCCCCGCTGCCGCACAAAAAAGCCCGTGACGGAGTAGCCGGTGCGGTACCGAATCCCCCATGACGGGCAAAGCTATCGCGGAGAAAAAACGAGGATCCCTGTGCAAATCCTGCGGGAGCTGTGCGGCTACGGTATCAGCGGATACCGGACAGCACCTCCAGCTGATCCGCGTCAAAGGTGCAGTCCTGCCGGATGTGGAAGTCGATCGTCACCACACCACCGGCATCATGCACCCGACGCACATACGCGCGCAGCTCCTCTTTGGTGCATTTGCAGCCCGGACGATTCCAGCCGCCCCGGGGAGAGCCATCCGCAGACAGACCAAGCGGGGCGAGAATGTGTGCCTGTGCGCCATCGTCAGACCGTGGATGCCAGTGCCGTGACGGAGCCGCGCAGCCGGAGATGTCCAAGTCCCGCGGGCAGAAAATAGCTGTCCCCGGTATGCAGCTCGTATTCCTTGCCGTCACACAGCAGCGTACCGCCCTCCGCGTGCAGAACGAGCAGGGAGGTGAAGCTCTTATCGGAGACGAACAGATCCATGTCGTGCGTACAGACGCACCGCTGCACGGAAAAATACGGACACGCACAGAGCAGCTCCGGAGCCGCCGGTCTTTCCGCATAGCGGATGGCATCCACCTCTGCATCGGTGCGCACCCTGACCACATCGAGAGCCTCCCGGACGTGGAGCCTGCGCAGCGTACCGTCTGCCTGCTTCCGTCTGTAGTCGAACACGCGGTAAGTGATATTGCAGTTCTGCTGGATCTCCGCGATCAGACAACCGGCACCGATGGCGTGGATCTGACCGGACGGGATGAAATAGCATTCCCCCGCCTGCACCGGCACATAGCGGAGCACGGCTTCGATCCGATCCGATTGAACCGCATTGGCGAAGTCCTCCGCCGTACAGCCGTCCTGCAGCCCGTAAACGAGGTGCGCTCCCTCCTCCGCCTCCACGATGTACCACATTTCCATCTTGCCAGAGGAATGCGCATGGACACGCGCGTATTCGTCGTCCGGATGCACCTGAATGGAGAGATCGTCATGCGCGTCGATGAACTTGATGAGCAGCGGGAATTGCTCCGGATCCATGGTGCGTGTGGCAGACAGTGCGTCCGATGCGTGGCGCAGATATTCCAGCAGGGTCATACCGGTGTAGTCGCCGTTATCGATCACGCTCATGCCGTCGTCACGCACGGTCAATTCCCACGATTCTGCCAGCTTCGCAAAGGGAGCTTCCTTATTATAACGCTTCTTCAGACGGTCGCCGCCCCACAGAATCTCCTTGGGCACCGGGCGCAGCTTCATCGGGTATTTCTTCATCATGGTCTTACTCCTTTCCTTGTTATAGGATCGTCATTTTCGGCACTTGCCTTTGTTGGTTCTCTCCTATAAGACAATTGCCTGTTTTATTCCGGCTGTTCCGTATGGATGATGTATTTGTCGAGCCACATTTCCCGCAGCGTGCGAGCCAGTCCCCGATGGGCGTGCCGGAATTTGCAGCAGGTGCCGATGAGCTCCGGCAGGGTATCCGGTGCGTAGCCGTAGGTTTCGCAAAGCGCGTCGGTGAGCCGCGGCACAACATTTTCGCGTCCCTCCCGCACCGTTTCGCATTCGACGAGAATGGCAGCGGGCGCAAGAATCTGGATAAGGGTGTGGATAAACGGCAGAAGGATCGGGATCAGTGCATCCACGGTCTGGCAGGCGCGCAGGGCGGTGAGAAAGGATACGCCCCCCGGAAGCTGGAGCCTGCTGAAATCGCAGGGCTGTCTGTGATAGCCGCGTAGAAATTCCCCATCGATCACAACGGCACCGGAGGCGACCTCCTCCCCCAGGAACAGATACAGTATCGTCTTTTGCCGAAAATCCGGTACCTCGGAGATGTTTGACAGTGCCGCCATATTCTCTCCGGCATCGATATAAACGGTCTGCCGCGGCAGGTATTCGCGAACAATGCGCCGCAGGGGAATGTCCTTGATTTCCGGGATGCGGCTGTAATCCGCACTGTCCGTTTCCGGATCATACGGACCGGGGGTGCAGACACCAACGCCGAAGCAGTTCTGCATCTCGTACCGCTTTTTCAGATAGGAGGAGGTTTCGTACAAAAAGCCGCGCAGATTTTCCTCGTAAAAACGATCTGCCTTGTAGTGATATTTCAGCTTTTCCACCAGCTGCAGGCGCAAATCGATGACGGATAGGCGAAAATCCTTGCAGGAGAGATCGAAAATGATGGCGAATCGATTGGCGTTGAGCGTCAGCAATCCGGCGCGTCTTCCCGCGGAGGTACGGATCTCCTTCTCCTGATGCAGAATATTTCTCTCCAGCAGTGCGTCCGCTACCTTGCCGACCGTCACAAGGCTGAGTCCCGTAGCGTCCGCAATTTCCGCGCGGCTGATGACCTGGGACTCTGCGATCGTGGAAAAAATCGCGTTCACACTTTCCCATTTGATGCTTTTTAACGTGGTGCTGTTCATACTTGTCCGGAAACCTCCCGCCGCTCGTTTTTTTTTGAATCCTATTATAAAACGGAACGCCTTTGTTTTTACGAATTCTATTATACGAAAAGAATGCGGAATTGTCAATAACCCTATCGTAAAAAGCGCGGAAAAAACGCAAAAATCCCGCCGCACCATATAAGACAATTGCAGAATATCTGTTGTAGGCGATTGCGGAACGAAAAAGCGGCATGAAATCCCTTGACAAACATCTTAGACGGATGTATACTATAAACAGGACATCGACAAAAAATCGGCAGATGTACAGGAAACCGGAAAACAAAAGGGGTGTTGACGCATGGACGACGCGCTGCTGCGCAAGGAAATCTCCGCAATGCTGGACAAGGCTGAAAATGTGGACTATTCGATCCGGCTGCCGGACACGGAATACGATGTGATGGCTGCCATCTGGAATGGCGAGATCCCGGCAACTACGGCGTATCTGATGAAAAAGCTCGGCAATCTCCGGAACTGGAAGGCACCTACGCTGATCTCCTTTCTGGTTCGTCTGGAGGAGCGCGGCTTTATTTACTCTATAAAAAAAGGAAAGGAACGGCTGTATTTTCCGCTCGCCAAGCGGGATACGTACATCCGTGCGGTGACGGCGGACTTCATGCAGAAATACCACGACGGTTCCTTTCTCAAGCTGCTTGACGCGCTCTTTCCGGAAGGCATATCCAGTGAGGCGGATGTCGATGCGCTGCTTGCATGGCTCCGATCCCGGAAATGACATACGATCCGGCAACCGCCTCCGATATTCCCGTGTCCAGCGCACGGTTCTATCAGGCCGTCTATGATGCCGCGGCGGAGAGCCACGAGCGGTACAACATCGGCACCTATCGCGAAAAAAAGCTGCACCTGATCCTGAAACGGTATTTTGAGCCGGACGCGGCGTATCACGAGATCCCCTGCGCGGGCTTCATTGCCGATATCCTGCGCGACGGACATATCACGGAGATCGAAGCGCATAGCCTCACGGGGCTGCATGAAAAGCTGGACGCGTATCTGCCGGAATATACCGTAGACCTGGTCTATCCACTCGCCGCAAACCGCTTTGTGACCTGGATCGATCCGGAAACCGGCAAAATGTCGCAAAAAAGACGTTCGCCGAAAAAGGCAACTGTCTACGACGCGATTGCGGAATGCATCCGCCTCCGTGACTATCTTTCCAGGCCGGGGCTGCGGATCCTTGCCGTATTTCTGGATATCGAGGAATACCGACTGCTCGATGGTTGGAGCCGGGATCGCAAACGGGGCTCACACCGCTATGAGAGGATTCCGCAGGAGCTGCGCAGGATCGTAGTGCTCGATGCCCGGGACTCCTACGCGCGCTTTATCCCGGAGCATTGTCCCGATCCGTGTACGGTGCGCGAATTTGCGTCTGCTGCCGGGATCCATCGGGACTGCGCGAGGACGGTTCTGCATGTGATGGAGGCTGTCGGCGCGATGGAAGGCTGCGGAAAACGGGGCAGAGAGCTGCTGTTCCGTCGTGTACAATCGGTTACAAAAACGGAAACTTTGTTATAAAACCCTTAGAATCCGAAAAAGCTCTTGCAATTTTCAAAAAATCAGGTATAATAGAAATACCACAAATTCTTAGAAAAAGCGAGGATTCAAAATGAATTACGGCATTCAAATGTACAGTCTGCGCGACATCACCGGTACCGATCTGGAGGGAGCACTGGCTGCGGTTGCGGAAATGGGCTATCAGAACGTAGAGTTCGCCGGCTTTTTTGGGCACTCTGCGGAAGAAGTGCGCGCTATGCTCGATCGACATCACCTTGCGGTAAGCGGTACGCACAGCGGTCTCGGCGAGCTGACAGGCAATTTTGCGGAAACCGTGAAATATCACAAGACCATCGGCAATACGCAGTTCATCATCCCCGGACACGATCTGAGCACCCGCGCCAAGCTCGACGAGTTTATCGATGCGTGCAACGAGCTTGCGCCGAAGCTCCACGCAGAAGGCATTGAGCTGGGCTACCACAACCATTCTCACGAATTCTACACCACCGAAGAGGGCTACCAGATCCATGCAGAACTGGAAAAACGCTGCAAGGTGTTCTTTGAGCTGGATACGTACTGGACCTTCGTTGCCAAGCTCGATCCCGTGGCGACCATGGAACGGCTCGGCGACCGCATCCGCTGCATCCATCTGAAGGACGGCTCCGCCGACGGCAACGGCTGCTCTCTCGGTTCCGGCGAGGCTCCGGTAGCGGCAGTGCGCAAGAAGGCGATCGAATCCGGTTACGGCATCGTCGTCGAAAGCGAAGGACTGGATCCGACCGGCAAGGAAGAGGTAAAACGCTGCATCGACCTTGCTGAAGTTCTTCCTGCCGTCCAAGGTGAAATTCGACAACGGTAACGCCGCCTGCCGCCGCAAATCTGCCCTTTATGAAAAAGACTCCCCGGCAGCTGTCCCTTCGCATACAGACAGAACGGAGGCTGCGGAAAAAGCAGAGTCGAAAAAAGGCGGGCAGAAAAACTCCGTGGAACGTGTGCTGTCCATCGTCTTTGCGGCACTTGCGGCGGCGTTCTGTCTCTGCGGCGTGATCGATGGCGTGGAAACGCTGGTGAATGCGTTTGGCACGAGCGAATGGATGACGGCGGTGCGCTCGGTTCTCTTTGGCGATACACTGGTCTTAGAGGTACTGGCGGCGGCATCGTTCATCGCCTCGCGCGTATTCCATGGGATGCACGATCGCTTCATGCGCATTCGGACCATCATCGGCAACCGGGAGCAGATTGCGCTCACAAAGCTGGCTGCCATGGCGGATATGCCTGTGAACAAGGCGAAAAGGACGCTGCAAAAGCTCATCAACCGCGGTGCGTTCGGTGAAGAGGCGTATCTCGATCTGGAAAAGGGAGCATTCATGCGCCATCCCGCACCGGAGGAGACGGTTCCCGAGCCGGAAAAAACGGCGGATAACGCATTCGACATCAACGCCGCCGAGCAGGAGGAAAACTATCGCGCGATCATTCTGGAGATCCGCCGTCTGAACGATGAGATCAGAGATTTTGCCGTGTCCGAACGGATCTATCGGATCGAGGAGCATACGCAGAATATCTTTGATTACGTGACGGAGCATCCGGAAGCCAAGGGGCAGATCCGCACGTTCATGAACTATTATCTCCCGACCACACTGAAGCTGCTGGAATCCTATAGCCGGATCGAGAAGGTCGGCGTCGCCGGAGAGAATATGAAAAAGTCGAAGGAGAACATTGAGAATATACTCGATATGCTCGTCGTCGGCTTTGAGCAGCAGGTCGATCAGCTCTTCCGGAACGAATCGATGGACATCGACAGCGAGATCTCCGTTCTGGAGACCATGATGAAGCAGGACGGACTGAGCGGAAGAAACGACTTCGTGCCCGTCACAGAAGAGCCTCAGCCCAAAGCTGCATCTATGGATGTGGATTTCGGCGGAATGGCTGCACAAGCCGCGCCGGAGGATACGGACAATCCATAACCTATAACAAAAATACGCCGTTATCGATGAGGAACCATCATAGCGGCGTAGCTTTTTTATTTTCTGGCGGAGGTGGTGGAGGCCGCATCCAGATGCCCGTTTTCGCCTTCCGTATTTTTGCGTCCAAAGATCCACTTTTTTTGAATGAAGTAGTTGCAGATGAAAAGTATGGCTTCCGCGAGCGGAGCGGCAAACCACAATTGCAGATGGAGAACCCGGGTGAGCAGCTCCAGAAATCCGAAGGTCTTGATGCAGAAAACAACGGTCGCGAGGGAGTAATATTCGAGAAATGCCTTGCTGTAGGAGCCGTTTGCGCGAAAGACCCATTTGCGATTGAGGGTGAAATTGAGGAACGAAGAAACGATCCACGCGATCAGTGCCGCAAGCTCCATGGAGCCGACAGAGGGGATCTGTTTGTCCAGTACGAGCAGCAGAACATAGTTTACACCAAATGCCGCAACGGATGAGGCGAGGTATTTCAGCGGCACAAAGCTCTTTTCGCGCATTGTACCGAGAAAGGATTTCCATTTTTCCATAGGTATTACTCCCGTGCCGGACAGCCCTGTCCTTTCTTTGGAATTACAGCTGCAAAAGTGTGCCGGCGTTAAAATAGACTATCTTATCGACCAGCTCTGCCGGCAGACGCATTGCCTCTAAAAACGCCAGATTGCCGGGTACGTCTCCCCACGGACAATCGCTGCCGAACAGAATTCTGTCGGGATCATGCCGCAGGAGAATCCGCCGTGCCTGTTCGACCGACAAGCCCATTTTGACACCCATGGAAATGTCCATATAGCACCGTTCTCCGGCGATTTTTTCTTCTGCTTCATCCCACAGACAGTTCCCGCCATAATGTGCGCAGATCAGGGTCAGCTTTGGATGGCGGCACAGTACCGTGCGGATCATATCCGGGGTGGCGTGGATACAGGCGGGGGAATACACATCCATTCCCGTGTGCAGAACCACGAACATCCCCATCTCCGACGCACAGTCGAGAATCGGCGTATACGCGGGATCGTCAAGAAAGTGCTCCATGTAGTCCGGGTGGAGCTTGAGTCCCGGTATCCCGGCATCGGCGAGCCGCTCCATTTCCGCAAGCCTGTCCCTCTCCGCTGCGGATTCGATCGGATAAATCGAGCCAAGCGGGGTGAGCCTGTCCCCGTGCGCACGCAGCGTATCGATGGCAAACTGGTTGACCTTTGACTGCTGATGGGCATTCGTCGCGATATTTAATACCACCGCGCGATCCACATGCCATTCCTCCATCCGGGAAAGAAGGGCGGAAACGGTACCGTTTGTCTCCGGCATCATATTGGCGCGTTCGGCAAGAACACCGATGGCGCGCGGGGCGAGTTTGTCGGGAAAAGCGTGGGTGTGAAAATCAATGAGCATGGCGGGATCCTTTCCGAAATGGAGAGCTATGGCTTTTCTATCCTTGGGACATGCCAAAGACACTGCATTCCTTTATGTCCGGATACCGGCTGTACAGAGGCTTTTGCGCAAAGAGAAAAGGAACAGCAGTGTTATTTAAGTATACCGCGATTTTTTGTTGCCTGTGAGAAAGAATTGTAAATATAGTATGAACAGCGACATTGTGCCTGCAGGGGAGCGGAACCGGCCGGAACACTTGCGGGGCATATTTTAATTTTTTGTGAACGTTCGCGTTTTCTATTGCATTTTTTGCCGGAAAAGAGTATTATTAGTATAATGGGGCGAAATGGTATTTTTCTTTTTATTGCGGGAGAAAAAGGCATTTGGCTCCCTGCAATGTTTTCATTTTCAATATTGTGAACGGAGGATATATATGGACAAAAAGAATTTAGAGGTTCTGGACCATTCCTTATCCGGGAATCCCTGCAAAACCGCCTCCGCACTGCGTGAAATGCTTTCCGAACGGGAGGCAGTCGCCAAGAAAAAAGACGGTACACGCAGCGCAAGGGAACGCATTCTGTCGTTCTTCGATGAGGGAACCTTCATGGAGCTGGGCGCGTATGTCATGCGGCGCAGCAGTGAATTTGAGGCGGGAAAATCGGACGATCTGGAGGCGGTAATCTGCGGCTTCGGCTCCGTAAACGGCTGTCTCGTATATGCGTTCAGTCAGGATTTCAGCCGGACACGCGGCGGCGTCAGTGAAGCACAGGCGAAAAAGCTCCACGATCTGTATCGGCTTGCCACGGAAAACGGCGCGCCTGTGGTCGGGATTTTTGACAGTGCCGGAGCGTATCTGCCGGAGGGAGTGCGTGCCCTTGCCGCTTATGGAGCGATCATGAAGGAGGCTTCTCTCGCGTCCGGTGTGGTGCCGCAGATCGCTGTGATTCCCGGGATTGCACAGGGTGCCGCAGCAATTGTTGCCGCAATGTTTGATTTCCTCATCATCACAGAGAAATCCGCGTCTGTCAGCGTCAATCCGCCGTTTCTTAC
>USGH01000024.1 GCA_900554225.1 uncultured Eubacteriales bacterium
AGCCGCCGCAGTAAGCGCAGAGATCGCCATAGCAGTCCTCGCAATGCTCAGCGCATTTCGGACACACCTGACCGCACTCTTCGCAGGTCTTCCCACAGATACAGATAATGGCACAGGAGTTACAACGTCCGCAGCCCTGACAGTATTCATCCGCGCAGTCGGCACACACACCGCACTCGGGACAGAATTCATCCCAGCAGTTGCCGCAGCGCTCACCGCAGTCCGGGCAGAGATTCGTGCATTCCTCGCAGCCGTTGCCGCAGATGCAGGTATACGCACATCCGCCGCACAGATTACAGTTGGAGCACCAGTCGTTGCCCGCGCAGTCCGCGCAGATCGTTCCGCAGTCGTCGCAAAGGTGATCTGCACCCACGCCTTTGTTGCAGGTACCGCAGTGGTTGTCCTCATAGCAGCTCCTGCCGCTCTCAGCCGACAGTGATCGCCGCCCTCGCCGCAGTCACAGATGTAGTCATCGGCAATGAATGCATTGCAGAATTCGCACTCGGAGGTAGTATCCCATGCGTTGACGGGCAGTACGATCCCACCGAGGACATGCTCATGATCATGGTCATGCTCCTCCAAGCCGGGCAGCGGGATCATCCCGAAAAGAAGCAGCAGACACAGGAGCACGGATAAAAACCGACCAATGTGTTTTTTCATGGTGTTGGCATCCTTTCCACTCATAAAATCTTAGGGGGGACTGATTGCACGCTTGTATATACATTGTAATTGTAGCGTATGATATCGATTTTGCCATCACCCGAAAGTATGATATCCCGTGATTTTCCCACAAAAACAGATCGTGAACAGGAATGCCTGTGCGTCATTTCCCGACCGCCGTCTTCCATTGGAGACAGCGCATCGTATGGTGCGGCACATGAACCGCAGAACCATCCGCATCGTGCAGGGATAGCACATTTCCATGCGGTACGTGCTTCTCCTTACGCCATCTGATACACAAAAAACCGGAGTCTACCACACGGCAGGCTCCGGTTTTCGTTTGGATTACAGGGAATGGATTCGATTTTGCAATGCGGCATAGCGCGCCTCTCCGACAAGCGGGGCAATCTCGGGGGACGACAGCTTTTCCATGCACTTCACGCGGACCGTCTCGCGGGACAGCGGCACATATGCCCAGCCTAGTGCGGAATGGCGGAGAAACGGCGAGATGTGCTCTCTGTCCGGTGCCATCCGGGCAATACAACTGTCTATGGCTTTCTCCACACAGTCCATGGCACGCGCCCTATCCTCCATGGCAAGATACGTCTGCGCCAGCAGAAGATAGCAGTCGCCGGAGTCAAAATCGTAATAGGGTGCCGGATTTCCGTCAAACAACGCATCCATGGCGGCAAAATACCGCTCGTATACCGCGGCGGCATCCTCAAACCTGTCAGCGGCGTAATAGGCCTTCGCGAGGAGCACCGTATTCGTTTCAAACGCTTGCAGACCATAATCGATCTCCGTGCCTACAGCTCTGAGCGCGTCGGTGAAATTTCCGGATGCCATATCGATGTACGCTCTGTGAGAATTTGCCGTGAAATCCACCCGCTCCGGATACTTGTCCGCCTCCTCCATCGCCTCTGTGCAGCGTCCAGCGGCGACGAGCTGATCGATGAGGATCTGTCTGGCACGGAAGGCGTCATTGGTGTTTTTCGTGTACGCGATCACCAATCTGGCGCGGCGGATCGTATCGGCGGCAATATCGGCGGCACGGTCCCCGGCATACAGCCATCCGTTCTCCGGCAGTGTCAGGCTTTCCCCGCGCGCGATACTCTCCGTAAGCAGCACGAGATTGCCCGGATACCGGCGCAGTCCCATCGCGATATGATCGTATGCCGCGAGATAGCTCTCCCCTCTGCCGTAGATCTCCATCGAACGCGCGTCCCGGAGGATCTTCTGCACCTCTGTCTCCGCGGTGGTGGGATCCAGCCCGAACAGCACATCCGTGGTCACGCCGAATACCCCGGCGAGCGGCACGATCTGCGAAATGTCCGGCATTCCTGCTTCATTTTCCCACTTGGAGACCGCCTGCGCCGTCACACCGAGCAGTTCCGCCAGCGTCTCCTGGGTCAGATTCTGTTCCATGCGCAGTCTGCGGATCGTCTGTCCCATCGTGCGCGGGATCGTTTCATGTCCGTTCATGTGATTTTTCCTCATTTCCGTTAAAATGCAGCACGGGCCCGTCGCTGTACCTATAGTATACCACATCCAATAGGCAGGTGTACAGCGACTGTTCGGAAATGCGCGAAACAACGGATGGTTTAGGAAGCCTCCTTAGACGCAAAACCCAATCAACGCAGCGTGTCCTTACGGTTGCTACTTCCGCTCGGCAAGCCAGATACCGACGCGGGACTGGATCTTTCCGGCGCAGTCGTCCGCACTTCCCTGTCCGGCACAAAAGGCGGAAAATTCTTCGTTGATGATGTCGTACACCGCCTGCGGCAGACGGTTGGTCAGCGGCTCCCCGGCAGCGTTGAGATAGGCGATCGCCCGATCCACTGTCGTTTTGTCCCACGGTTCAGCGGTATACGCCGTACCGCCGCCCAGCGCGTCGCCCATACCGATGGATTCATAGAACGCCGCCGTGCTCTCCTCAAACACATTGCCGTTGCCGTACACCCGGAAGGTCTTCCCCTCATCCGCGTACGCCTTCGCCTTGTATACCTCGCGCAGCGCCGTTGTACCGGGACCGCTCACCCACATCTCATACTCCGTGTGCATGAACGCCTTGACAAACGACCAGCACAGCGCGGGATCCTTTGCCTTGTCGGTCACAAGGAACGTCATGCGCGAGAAAAGCTGTGCGCCCGCGTCCGGATACCCGATGAGCATGGTGTCCAGCGTACCCAGCTCATACCGCATCTGTAAGGGGGTATTCAGGTCAAATTCCTTCATGGGCACCGTGCCGTCCATGTAATATCTGTATTGCTCCGTCACCTCCACCTGTCCGAGCGGCGATTTGGTCCCGTACTCCGCTTCAGTGGGCAGGGATTTCCAGTACGTGAGGTACTCCCGGAACAGCTCCGTGTCAAAGCTGCATGTACCGGCGGCAGGATCGCAGAACGCGCTGTATACGCTGGAGAGCCTGTCCGCGGCGTATTCTCTGGTCAGATAGAACATCGGCGGGTCATACCGTGCGGCGAGCTCGAGAAACTCCGCCGTGGTCCAGGACGCGGCGTGATCCGCACCGAGAGCATCCTGCCGTATGAGCAACGTATGCAAGATAAAATACGGCGTCATCCCCCACAGTCTGCCGTCCGCGTCGGTGAAGGCGTTCTGCACACAGCCGAATACGGTGTCCGGATTGATCTCCGCGTCGCCGGTGAAATACGGCATGAGATCCGTATACCGTCCGTCCTCCACCATCCGCGTGATCTCGGTGCTGTCTGAATGGCCGAACACGATGTCCGGTGAAATGATTCCGTTTGTGATGTCCGTCACCAGTCTCCACGCGCCGGCAGTCGGATTTTCCACCGTATTGTACGTGCTGTAATCGAGTGTGACCACCTGCACGTCCCGGTGCTTTGTGTCGTAATCATACAGCTGCGCGCGGATGTTGTCCTCCAGTGGGATGGCGTGTGCGACCTCGATCAGGCGCATTTCGGCAAGCACAATATCGTCGTCCGCACGGTACAGAACGGGAAGGTTTCCCGCGCCTGTCCCCTTACAGAACAGCATCAGCGCCTCGGTACACACCATCGACAGGCTCGTGCTGCCGGCATTCACACCGTAGAGCTGTCCCTCGGCGAGATTGACGATGCCGGAGTTTTTGTAGTCCACCACCAGCTCCGCGCCGTCCTTACCCGACCGCATCCCGAATACGCCGTCCGGTGTGGAGAGATAATACGCATATCCGCTGTCCTCCGTGGAGGTATACGCGGCATAGGCGAGCTTTTGGGTATGCATGTCCAGTGCGGCAATGGCGGAAAGCTCCCCGGTGATCCCGTCCAGTCGTACCAGATTCTCCGCGCCGGAGGAGGTGACAACGCCGTATACCGCGCCATCGTTCCCGCTTGTCAGCGCGTCGAGGGAGTCCGCCACAAAGATCTCCGTCACGTACGCAAGGGATGGGTCCAGAACATACACCGTCGTATCGTTGCCGAGCCACAGATTCCCCGCGCCGTCCACACACAGCTTGTCGATCGGATCCCGCGGGAAGGTCAGCGCGATGCCGTTTGCGTCGGTCAGGATCGTCTGCGCCAGAGAAGTGCCGTCAGACCGCCGGATGTGCGCGACGGGCAGTGTGGCTCCCGTTTCCGCGATGTACCAGAGGCTGTCCTCCCCGATCTGTCCGCGGGTGATGTGTACCGCGCTGTCGATTGGCAGTACCGCACTGTCCGCAAGCGCGCCGGTCAAATCAAAGGTGCAGAGGGTGTAGGTATACGTGGGTGTGATCGAGCCGTCCTCCGCCTCCGCGTCCGTTCTTGTCGCGGTGAGAAGCGTGACCGTCCCGGCAAACGGATCGTAGTAGGGCGTCACCCCGTCGAGGAAGGACGTATCCGCCGGGATCGCGCATTCCACAGGCGAATACACGTGCGTTATGACCTCCGGCGTCTTCTCCGGCGCGGCAGGATCGTTCGTCGGCGCTGTTTCCACATCCACGGATCTGCAAGAGGAAAACAGCAGAATGAGAAGCAGTACGGACAAAAATCGGGTATGTTTCATTTTGGGGTTCTCCTTTCCATATCTGTACTATGGTCTCACTATATATAACGCACGAGCAACCCGTTTTGTTTGAAGTTTTGCTAAAAAATTTTGGTTTTTTCCGGTTTATTTTACCGACTCCGCGATTTCCAGAAGTTTTTCCCTTGCCAGAGTATCTGTGTTGCATGTGATAAAATACAGATACGCATCATCCCGCCAGACCAGACCGTATTTCTCCTTTTCTTTCATGAGCATAAGCGTCCCATTATTGTTGTGAATCAAGACTCTTTCAACCGTGGTATCCGTATTGTCAAACCATACTTCGTTCGTATTGACTGTCATCTGTTCAAAAGTCAGAACCAGCTTGTCGTTTTGATAGTACCGAATCAGGTAGGAAGCCGCTGTATCCCGCAGGATCCGCTTCTCCCAATCTGCCGGGACGGTTGGTTCCCGCTTTTCCAGAATTGCCGCGGGGGTCTGGTCCGATACGGTGTAGGTTACGGCGACATATTTGTCATACCAGTGGACAAGCACGGACCACAGCGCGTCACGTACCGCCTGTACGCTGAGTGCCAGCAGGAGGACCGCCGCGCAGACCACGCAGAATACGGCGGCGATCTGTCTCCCTCTCCGGTACAGCGCACCGTATTCCCGCATTCGTCTGCTCTGGCGGATGGTCCGGCGGATGTGTCTGTCCGTTTTCGGCGGGATCTCGCGCCACGTCCCCACCAATATCTCCGCGTTGTCCTCCGCCAGCACACGCGCACTGGATCGCAGCATCGCGTCCAATCTGTCATTCTCCATCTTTTCCATACCACACCTCCGCCAGAATCACGCGCAGCTTCTTCTTCGCCTGAAAAAGCCGATTCCGCAGCGCACTATCCGAAATCTCGAGATATTTTGCCGCTTCCGCCTGGGAAAAATCGCTGAAATACACAAGGTTCACCGCGTCCCGCAAATCCGGCGACAAAGTCCGCAGCGCATCCCGTACCGCCCTGCACTCCTCCTCGCGAATGGTCAGCTCCGTCGGATCGTTTTCCGTATCGGCGATCTCCCGCACCGTTTCCTCGCCTGTCTCCGCGTCCGTTTCCGCGATCAGACTCGTTTCCCGCGCCCATCTCCGCGCCTTTTTCCGATACGCGCTCACGGACACATGGTGCGCCGTCACACGAATGCCGATCTCCAACTGACTGCGCACCGTCACCGGATCCGCCTCGTGAAATTTGTGCAAATGCGCCGCCACCTTGCACATCAGCTCCTGTACGGCATCCTCCGCGTCATGTGCGTTTCCCAGTATCGCCAGAGCGCGCGCGTAGATATACCCGCCATACCGCTCGTACAGCGTCTCCACAAAATCCCGGTCCTCCGTTTCCAAAGAAGCGAGCACTACATAGGACAACAGCATAAACCACTTCCTTCCGCGACGTCACCGTCCGGCACGTTTTCTCCATATGACCGCCACCGCCGCAATCCCGCAGAGACACGCCGCGCCTATCCCGTACCACACCGCGTGCCGCTTGGATGCAGCCGCGTCCTTCTCCTCCGCTGCCGTATCCTCCGCGGGTGCGCCTTTCTCCTCTGTCATCGTCTCTGTCTCTGCGTCGGTTTCCGGATCGAGACAGACCAGCACACCGTTCTCCACGCGATAGTGCGTATTATCCCCGTCAACGGTCAGTGCGGTCAGCGCGGGTACGTTTTCAAAGCAGCCGGAGCCGATTTTCGCCACCCGCGCTGGGATCTCCACCGCCGTAAGGGACGGCATATCGCAAAAATTCCCGCTGCCGATCTCTACAACCGCATCATGCAGGAAGCACACCTCCCGCACGTTTGGCAGATCCCGCAGCACATTGTCGCCGATTTTGGTGATGTCCTCCTGGAAATAGACCACGTGGATCCGGTCGCTCCAATCGGACCATGGTACCGCAGTGTCGGTATAATCGTACACGGCTCCCTCACCGCGGATATGAAGTTCTCCGCCTGTCGTCTCGTTTTCACTGTACCACCAGACCGCCCCGGAACCGCAGCTTGGGATGGGTCTCTCCACGATTTCCTCCACCGGCGTCGGGATAAGCCATACGCCCTCAAAGGTATCCCATCCCTTTTGCCCGGAGAGATAGTAGAGCGTGGCAGGCATATCAAAGGCAGCGATCACAGCGTTGGCCGCGTACTCCTTTCCCTCCGACGGATATACCTCCGGTGCGTCTCCGGCGAAATAGAGCTCCCGCAATCCGGGGTTATACTGGATACTGCCCGCCTCCATCCGTTTGAGAGATGCGGGAAACCACAGCGCACGGATATACGGACAGTGGAAGATTCCCTCCCGCTCGATCTTGGTGAGTCGGTCGCCTGTAAACCGCAATTCGTTCAGACTGCTTTCGTGAAACGCGCCGCCGCGAATGATCTCCACCGTCTCCGGCAGACAGAGATACCCCCATTTCCGCGGCGGACATGCCAAAACCTCCATACCGTCCTTCGTATACAGCACACCATCAATGCTCTTAAAGTACGGATTTGCCGGATCCACCTCTATCCATTTCAGAGAATACCCGCCCGTAAAGGCGAACGCGCCGATTTTCTCCACGCTTGCCGGGATACGGAGGGAGAGACAGTGCGCGGACGAAAAGCTGCCGACGCCGATCTCTCGCAGTCCCTCTCCCATATGGAATT
This sequence comes from uncultured Eubacteriales bacterium, assembly GCA_900554225.1. Taxonomy (GTDB): domain Bacteria; phylum Bacillota; class Clostridia; order Oscillospirales; family CAG-272; genus UMGS1696. The sequence goes on from USGH01000024.1 coordinate 7,312, forward strand.
CCGTTGCCGACAGGTTGACCGCCGCGTAGTCCCGAATGCTCCGGACGGAATCCGGCAATGTGTATACGTCAGATTCTCCGAAAACAGGAAACAGCACCAGCTCCGTGCGGTCCTTTGTGAACAGTACGTTATCCTCCGCACAGAAATACGCATTCTCCGGATCGACCGTGATCGTGGCCAGATGATAGCCGACATCCATGACCCCGTCGCCGCAGAGGGAAAAGGGACCGATCTCCCGCAGCTCTCGCGGAATGTGGACGGCGGACAGATTCGCGCTGTACAATGCGAAATCCCCGATGGATTGCAGTGCGTCCGGCAGGTCGATCTCGTATATTTCATAAGAATGCAAAAACGCGCCGTCTCCGATGGAAAGGAGCGTGGACGGCAATGTGACCGCAGTCAGTCTGCCGCAGCCTTGGAACGCATAATTTCCGACCGTGGTGATCCCCTCGCCGATCACAACGGACCGAATATCGTCGCGCACCTCCCACCATGGCACCGTATGTGCCTCCTCCGGCTGACGGGCGAGCGTCTTTTCGTATGCCATTTGGCGGATCCTCTCAATCGGATCGAAAAAGTCCGCCGCCATATCCCACATCGCGCCCGTGCCGGTGACGGTGAGTGTGCCGGAATCCGCGTCGTAGGTCCATGTCGCGTTGTCGCCGCAGACACCCGCTTCCGCTGCCGAGATCGGAACAAACAGCAGAACCAAAACGGTCAAAACGGTGCAGAGCCAAAAGAATCCATAACGCAGTCGCATAATAAACCTCCCAGTCTTTTTTAGTCGGATGAGATCCGCTATACAATTTTATTATATTGTATATTTTGTGCGATGTCAAGCGTTATGGCGATATTTTTTTGCCGAATATTCAGCAGTTTGAGGCGTGATTGGGTTCACGACGGCATTGCGGATCTGCGATGACGCGAAAAAAACACCCGCGCGGAATCGACTGGATGCCGCACAGGTGCCATTCTTCATTTTTGGGTCGTTTACCGGATTTCCCAGCTCTGGCTCTCCTTTTGCAGATTGACCATGTGGGTATAGATGCCGTTTTTGCGGTACAGCTCCTCCGGTGCGCCCTGCTCCGCCACAACGCCGTCCGAAAGCACGACGATTTTGTCCGCGCCTGCCACGGTACGCATACGGTGGGCGATCACAAGGACCGTCTTATTGCGGATGAGGCGGGAGAGTGCCGTCTGGATCAGCGTCTCGTTTTCCACATCCAGGCTTGCGGTCGCTTCATCGAGAAGAATGATCGGCGCATCCTTCAGAAACGCACGGGCAATGGAAATTCGCTGCCGTTCTCCGCCGGACAGAGCGCATCCGTTTTCCCCGATGTTCGTATTCCATCCGTCGGGCAGCTTTTCCGCGAATTCCGCACAGTTGGCAAGCCGTGCCGCCGCCAGCACCTCTTCATCCGTCGCGCCCTTTTTGCCGAGCCGGATGTTTTCCAGAATCGTATTGTCAAACAACGTAACGTCCTGGAATACAATGGCGTACAGGCGCATCAGTGCTTCGGGATCTATATCCGCGACGTTCATGCCGCCGACCGTGATCTTTCCCTTTTGATTGTCCCAGAAGCGCGCCGCCAGTCGGGATACCGTCGTTTTGCCGCCGCCGGAGGGACCGACCAGTGCCGTGACCTCGCCCTGCTTTGCCGTGAACGATACATCGCGCAGGACCGTTTCTCCGCTGTTATAGGAGAAGCCCACGTGATCGAACACGATGTCGCAGCCCTTGTTCGTGAGCGTTTCACTGCCCTGCTGGATCGGATGCGCAAGAATCTCATTCATCCGCGCCACGTTTGTACGCATGGCGATGATGGCAGCGAGATTCTGGAGCGCGCTCTGCATCGGGTCGTACAGCCGGGACGCGACAAGCAGGAACATAAAGAGCGTAAGTGCGTCGATGCTGCCGTTCACCAGAAGTGCCGCGCCCACCAATGCCACGGACGCGATACCGAGCTTCAGCACCATACCGGCGGAGGTCACAAATACCGCTGTGGTCAGCTCTGCCGAAATGGATCTATTTTCCACACCGCGGATCTTTTGCGCAAGTCCGGCAAGGTACGTATTCTCCGCGTTGTTCGCTTTGAGATCGCGCACGGTTTCAATGTATTCCTGGATCCCATCCGCGCACGCCATTTTTGCCGCCATATTCTTCGCCTGCACGCGGTCCTGTACCCTGTAGCTTGCAAGGACGATCAGCACCGCCACCGGGATCACCCACAGCGCAGCAGCTGCCATACGTGCGTCAAAGAGGAACATACCGAGAGAGATCAGCACCGTGGAGATCAGGGAGCCGAACAAGCCCGGCACAAAGTGGGAACAGGTTTTCTCCAACACCTCGCAGTCCGCCATGATGGTGCTGGTCAGATCGGCGAGATCCTTTTTCCCGAAGAAGGACAGGGGCAGTTTGCGTAGTCTTTCCGCCAGCCCGAGCCGCCGCTTGCCGCTTTCTTCATACGTGGAGAAATATGTGTTGTTGTACTGGAACCATGTGGTGATAAAGATCGCCGCAAAGCAGACCAGACAGCCGACGATGTAAAATGCGACTCTGCCGCCATGCACGCCGCCTGCAAAGAGATCCGATACCAGAAGATATAACAGCGATACCGGGAGCATAAACGCGATATTCTGGAAGGCGCAGGCGATGACTCCCTTGATCAGCCCGACCGCCCCCTCTCTGGACGACGCGGTTTTCTTTTGAATCCATTGGATCATTTGCCGGACACCTCCTTTGCCACCTTCCATTCGACCGATTCCTGATATGCACGCCACATCTTCGCAAACAGTCCGTTCTTTTCGCACAATTCGTCCCGTTTACCGGCTTCTGCGACCTTACCGTCCTCGATGACGAAGATGCAGTCGGCATTCGCTACCGTGGAGAGCCGATGCGCGATCATGATGACGGTCTTGCCCCTGGACAGCGCACCGAACGCCGCCTGCACCTTCGCTTCATTGTCGGGATCCGCGAACGCCGTCGCCTCGTCCAGGATGATCACCGGCGCGTTTTTCAGTACGGCACGCGCAATGGCGATCCGCTGCTGTTCCCCGCCGGAAAGATATACGCCGCCCGTGCCGATGATGGTATGAACGCCCTCCGGGAATTTCTCGACGATGTCCATGCACTGTGCCGTTTGCAGAGCCGCCAATACTTCCGCGTCTGTCGCATTCGGCTTGCCCATTTTGACATTCTCCAGGATGGAGGCTTTGATGAGTCGGCTGTTCTGGAACACAAACGACACCGTATTCATAAGCTCGTCCTTATCGATATTCCGTACATCCGCTCCGCCGATCTGGATGCTGCCGCTCTGTACGTCAAAGAACCGCGTGATGAGGCTTGCCAGCGTGGACTTGCCGCCGCCGGAGGGTCCCACGAACGCAACGGTCTGTCCCGCGCCGATTTTCATGGATATGCCGCGAATGACCTCCGTTTTTCCGTCGTAAGAGAAATGCACGTTGTCAAGCGTTACCGATGCGTCGGCGGGATGCTTCCGCTCCTCGCGCACCGTCATGGGATCCGCCTCCAATACGCTGTCGATCCTGCTCAACGCGTCGGCTACGATCATGTTGTTTTCGCTCATGTACATGATTTTTGTCAGCGTCAGGGAGATCACGGGCGTGATGATGATGTAGAACAAGAGGTTCAGAAGAAATTCGTTGGTCACACCGGAACGGGTGAAGAGCAGCGCGCCGGCAATGAGGAACGCGAACACACCGTTGATGGCGGCGGTATAAAACAGCATCGGCATCCGCAGATCCTTCGTATAGGAGACGACCCACTTTTCGTATTCATCGATGGTCGCCTTGAATTTTTTGAAGGAGAAAACAGACTGTCCGAATGTTTTCACCACCGGAATGCCGCGTACATATTCCACGGCTTCGTTGGACATGGCGGAAAGCGCGTTGTTGTACTGCCGCATCTTTTCCTCCATCCGTTTGCCCGTCATTGCCGCCATGATGAGAAAGCCAAGAAACACCGGCACAAGACTGAGCAGTCCAAGCCGCCAGTCAAATGCAAACAGGAGCACGAGCAGTCCGATCGGTGTGGCAATTGCAGCGTATTTATCGGGGAGCTGGTGGGCGAGATAGGTTTCGGTAGCTCCGGTGCTGTCACTGATGATCTTCCGGAGCTTGCCACTGCCGAAGCTGTCCACAAATCCGAGAGGCAGCCTTGCAATATGCTCCGTTACCGCCAGCCGCAGATTGGTCGCGACACGAAATGCCGCCAGATGGGAACACATCAGAGCGCAGATGTAGATCAGAAACGATACGATCGCGAAAACCATCGCCATCACACCGGAATGCACAAGCCCTGTCGCCTGCGAAAAATCCGGCGATGTATCCAGGACCTCCTTGATGATCTTCCAGATGTACCAGAACGGTACGAGAGCCACAAGCGCACTTCCTGCGGCAAGGATCCACGACGCGTAGGTGAAGAATCGATGTCCGCCCGCATAGTGCATCAGTCTTTGTAGATTGGACTCTTTTTTCAAAAGGGAAACCTCCTCTGATTGAATTTTTATGATACACCGGGGAAAAGGATACTCTCCGGATGTCCATCGGTTAGTACAAACTAACTCTCGCCGAAAAGGAATGGGGTTCTACAGCCCCATGATCTCTTTCCCGCCCGCAGGCACGCAAAGATACGAAATCCAATAGGCGGCATCCGGACTGCCCGTCGGTCATCCTGCCGGAGAATCTTCCTGGTCGTTTCCTATGCGTGGGCAAAGCTGTTTCAGCCGCGCGCCTTTTTCCTATAGCCGCAGTCACAGTACGGACCGCCGGACGCAAGGGTATATTCCCGGACAAAATCCGTCACACCGCCCGCTTCGCTCATTTTGTAGTCGAAGCGGCACATCGCCGGGGTGAGATCGAACAATCCGAGCTTTTTGGTGAGCGCGCAGATCCCGCATTTTGTGAATCGTGCCTCGTATCCGCTGCCATCCGGGTATGCGCGAAAGTCCATATTCCACGAATAGGGATTCCAGTCGGCTGCTTTCTGTTCCGCGGTCGCCTTCATGCCGGCAATGTCCTGCGGCGTGTATTTGATCTTACTGGACTGGCGGCAGAACCAGCGCATCGCTCTGGTCATCATAGCCGCCGCGTAGTACTCTGTGAGCGTATCCACGTCCGGCCGCTGGGGCATGGACAGCACAAATGCACAGAGCATCGCACAGTTCACGATATTCATCCGGAAGCGATCGTTCCTTTCAAATTCCGGCAGCTCCGCGATGATTTCCCGGTATTTCGGCTTTGCCTGCCGTACAATCCGCTTTGCCGTATTCCGATCCACCGCAAAATATTTGGGCAGCTGCTTCCGGAACGACCCGGCAAACAGAGCCCACATCCCCCACGGCATTCCTGCGTATTTCATATCTGCCTCCACTGCACAATCGCTTCTGTGATTCTGCGCTCAATATCGCATCTTGTTTCCCTGCATTCCCGCGGATACTTTTTCGCTGCCTGAAATGCCATCTTCACAAACAGATCCGCACCGAGCGGCAACATCATTCTGAGCATTCCCTCCGGAAATACATAATGTGTGCCATGGGGATAGAGCGCGACCTCCACCCGGCACGTATGCGCTCTCTCGGACAGCCGTTTCTCCATGCGGCGGATATACTTTGCCGTATCCCACAGCACATCGTCTTCCGCACCGATCAGATATAACGCACCTTGAATCCGCTCCACCGGGATGGTCTGCGCTTCCGTGATCGGATATGCCGCTTCGGAATCGTCAAAGAGCTTGCGGGAGTTGAGCATATCCCCACTCCGCTTGCTCTCCCTCTCGATCAGCTGCCAATACTGGGGATGGGCGTAGCAGAACGGCATATAGGGAAGCGGCTTGCCCCGATAGCTGAACAGCGATTCGCCCTCGACGGGCCATTCCCTGCATCCGTCACGATTGCCCTGCATGAAGCCCTGCCAGATAAAATCACTCGGTGTCAGCGCAATCGTCAGGGTCAGGTGCGGGAAATACGATGCCGCAGTGAGTGCCAGTGTGCCGGTTGTGGATGCGCCGACGATTCCGATCCTACGGTTGCCGTGCGCCTCCAGCCACGCGATTGCCGCCTCGATCCGCTCCAGGGGATAGTTGTGGTGCCCATAATCCTTTTTGGCGGGCGACATGGTCAGTACGTTTACCCCTTTGCGCAGGATCCACTTTACCGCCGAACGCGCCATGTAATCCTCCGGATCGTCGCCGAGCATGGCAATCAGCGCACAGTCCGATTTTGTTTTGCCCTGCCAGTATGCACCGTAGAATCCGTCGGACTGCGGATCCATATGTATGTGCTTCATCCGTTCTTTCCTCCGTTCATTGCAGTCCAAACGCCGAGCGACCATCCGACCGGCAATCCGCCGCCTGAAAATCCAGACGCACGATCTGCATCTTCATGCCGTTGTCGCCGATCCGCGCAAGAAACCGAAAAAATCCGCTCACGGACGGGTCGCGCAGATCCGTATACCCGAGCATATAGCCGCGGCTTGATACACGCATAGCGGAATGCCATGGAGACAGCTCCGTTTTCGCATCCGATACAGCAAAATACGCGCCCACATTCTGGATTTTCGCCGTTTTCAACCATGTTTTCGTCAAGAGCCTGGACGCTTTCCGGTTTGCCGCATCGAATACGAGCTTGCCGCCGGGGAACGCATCCGCCATCGCACAGACAAGACTGCGCACCGCATCGGTCAGGAAGTAGTAGAACACACCTGCCGCAAAGAATACCACACCGTTTGCCGGATCGAAATCGATTTTATGGAACCATGTGGTGTCGTTCAGGTCACAGCCAATGTTCTTTTCCCGTTCTCCGGCAGGCAGCAGCACATCCCGCATCGCGATCACATCGGGAAAATCGAGGTTGCAGATCCGGCACTGTCCGTTGTCACTGGCGCGTCCGGTATCGTCCAGCCCACAGCCAAGATTGACCACGGTGGCGCGCGGATGCTCCTTCAGATATTCCCGCACCTCAGCCGCAAGATCGTTCTGTCGCATCGCGACCTCCAGAAAGCCGAAGCGGTACAGCACCCCGCGGGTTTTGGCGGCAAGAGCAGAGAAATCGTAATCGACCGCATCCATGAGCCGGATCGCCGTTTCGTCATGATACAGTGCCGGAAACAATTCCGAACACATTTTACGCCCGTACAGCGGGATCACCAATGTCTCCTGTACGGTATTCTTTTCGATGGGGTACTTTTTCATTTCTCCTCCTCCCGGATCCGCAGGCAGAAATCACAGCAGTCATCGCCCCGTCCCAATGTTTTTGTGCGGTGCCAGTATAGCCGTTTGTGCAGATGATCGTAGGTGATGTCGTCGCTGTCGCAGAAGCAGTGGCATAGCTCCGGGCAGCCGCATCGCACACAGGCATCGTGGTACGGACAGCGCGTCATATCGATCCGCCACGCTCCCTTCGACGTATCGATCTCTGTAAAGGAAAAGCCTGCACGTTCTCCAAACAGCCTGCGTGTATATTTGGTGAACAGTCCCGGAACCCGCCGATACAATCCCGGAAGCTGCATCAGGCGCAGAAACAGTTTTTTCTCCCGCCATGCTCTTTTCTCCACATAGCCATGGAATACCGCGACTGCCTCCTTCCTAGGCATCACCCGACAAAGCGTCTCGTAAACGGCGATCCCGGGGATGATCTGATTTTCCAGATGGAAGCGCATTTCTTTTGTCGCACCGCCGTATAGCTGCCGCAGCTGTTTCATCCGTTTGTCCACCGCCATGCGCAGTTCCTGCGCCCGCTCCGGAAAACGGGACTGCACCGTGGCTGCAAAATCCGCAAGAATATAGTTTGTCTTTCCCATGCGCACACCTCTTCAGTGCAGAATCCGTGTCATGATCCCGGCAAGGATGGCGGAAATGCACGCAAATCCTACCGTACCGAACAGCCACTTTTTGCATTTGTCCCGGCGGCGGATATACGGCATGAATTCCTCCGTTCCCGGGATGATCCACGCCGTGGTATGACCGACCCACCATTCGTCCACAAGAAACCGATCCACGAGATTGAGAACCGAGAGAATCCCAAAAATCTGGAGAAATCCAGCCAAAAAGCCGCGCGCATCGTTGATGGCATACGCACAGAGCAGCACATAGGCGATATAGGTGACAATACCCACGCCACGGAAAATGCGCTGCCGTTTGCGAATCGTCTCCGGTGTGGTCAGACCGAGCGTGGTGGCACGTTCCTGTACCGCCTTGTCGTAGAGAAATACCATTCCGACGGCACCGTTTCGGAGCCCGCAGCAGAAGAATATAATGAGCAGTACACCGAGAAGCAGCCCCTCAAGCACCAGTTTTGCAATCATCCTTTGTTCCTCCTGTATCCTTCCGCGTCCGTATATTCCGGGTGGGATAGCAAATAGGGATCCTTGTCGCCGCAGATGGTATAGTCGCACTTGCAGCCGTTTGCGCAGGTTGTTGTCCGAATCAGCCTTGCGTGAATCAGTTCCATGGACGCAAAGTCCACATTGCACAGGGCGGGCATAATGTCCGTAAGGCCGTGCCGGATGGCAAATTCCGCCGCAGGACAGGCAGTAAACTCATAATAGATGGGTTTATCCTTGTCGTAGGGTGCAACGTGCATCTCGTAGTCATGCCATTTGGCACACTGCTTTTCGGCGTTCTGAAACGCCCGGTACATCAGCTTCTTAAAAAACGGCTTGTTGCAGTCCACGAATTTAGAGAGCTTGCGGAACGCGGGCAAAATCAGGTTTTCCTCGATTTCTTCGATCTCCCGGAAGGAGACAACATCCCGACAGACGGCATAATAGCTCATAATGGCAATACAGTCGTATGTCCCGCCCGCGCCGTTGTGGAAGTTCTTGCTGCCGCCCAGATCGGTACGCCAGTCCGATAGAAAATCCACATACTGCCGCTGCACCCGCTCCCAGACCGCTTCCCGCTCCGTTTCCGGGTAATGGAGGGCGATTTTCGCCTGTATCTGCTTTTTGCAGGCTTTGGAATACAGCACATGGCAGCTGCGGTCAAATGGTAATTTGTCCTTCATGACTTCTCCTTTTGCAGACTGCACCGATGCGCTGCCTGCACCTCTTTTGAAAACTCCTTCGGATGTTCCCCCGCCAGTGTGCCGTGACCCATGTTGGGGAATACCTTGTAGGTAAAGGCATATCCCCTGTCCTGCCAAGCCTTGATGTGCTTTGCCAGCTTCTTTTCCGTGGAGCTGGCGATGCCGTGCCAGATAACCATATCCGTTCGCTGAAACTGGGCAATGTTTCTGTGCCGCCCGATCATGCACTTGTCGTGATGGCCTCCGCTTTGCCATGTGGCGGCCTGGTCGCCAGTCCGGGCAAGGGAGACCGGCG
>USGH01000025.1 GCA_900554225.1 uncultured Eubacteriales bacterium
ACGACGCGGTAATCATGGGACACAGTCAGTTTGAGAAAATCCCCATGTCAAAGGAGCGGCAGGAGAGACTTCTTGAAGAACAGATAGAAGAGATAACCGATGGGATTGCGGAGTTAAAAGAAAGCCGTGCGGAGAGATTTACCATAAAGGAACTGGAGCGAACCAGAAAAAACTTACAGGTGAAGCTTGAGAAGTTGCAGGCTGAGGGTAAGAAAGACAATGTAGTCACATTCGAGGAGCTGGGAGTTGACAGACTCTATGTGGACGAAGCGCATTCATTCAAAAACGCGTTCATCTACACCAAAATGCGGAATGTTGCGGGACTTTCTACAACGGACTCACAAAAATCCGCCGATATGCTCATGAAGTGCCGTTATCTGGATGAGATCACTGGAAACCGAGGCATAGTCTTCGCGACGGGTACGCCTGTATCAAATTCCATGACGGAAATGTACACCATGATGCGGTATTTGCAGAGAGACACGCTCGACAAAAAGCACCTGAATCACTTTGACGCGTGGGCGAGTACGTTCGGCGAGACTACAACTGCGATTGAGCTTGCGCCGGAGGGAACGGGCTACAGAGCAAGGACGCGTTTTGCGAAATTCTTCAATCTTCCGGAGCTGGTGAACATCTTCAAAGAAGCTGCGGACATAAAGACCTCAGACCAACTGAATCTTCCCGTACCGATTGCGAATTATCACAATATCGTAGCCAAGCCAACAGCAATCCAAAAAGAAATGGTGCAGGAATTATCAGAGCGCGCGTCAAAGGTTCACTCCGGTGCGGTAGACCCGTCGGTTGACAATATGCTAAAGATTACCTCGGACGGACGAAAGCTCGGATTGGAACAGAGAATCATCAATCCCAACCTTCCCGATGAACCCGACAGCAAGGTGAACCTGTGTGTTGATAATATCTACAATATATGGCACGACGGAAAAGCGGACAGACTTACGCAGCTTGTGTTCTCCGACTTATCCACACCGAAAGATGGCGTGTTCAGCGTATACACGGACATACGGGACAAGCTCATAAGCCGCGGAGTGCCACAAGAAGAAATCGCTTTCATACACGACGCAGATACGGAGGTAAAGAAGAAAGAACTTTTCGCGAAAGTCAGAAGCGGAAGCGTGCGTGTGCTCATCGGCAGTACGGCTAAGATGGGAGCAGGAACAAATTGTCAGGATCGCCTTATTGCACTGCATGACTTGGACTGTCCGTGGAGACCGGGAGATTTACAGCAGCGTGCCGGAAGAATCATCCGTCAGGGAAACATGAATCCCGAGGTACATATCTACCGCTATGTTACCGAGGCGACCTTTGACGCGTACCTCTGGCAGACCATCGAAAACAAGCAGAAGTTTATCAGCCAGATTATGACGTCAAAATCTCCCGTCCGCGCCTGCGACGATATTGATGAAGCGACGCTGTCCTATGCGGAAGTCAAGGCTTTGTGTGCGGGCGATGATAGAATCCGCGATATTGAGGTATCAAAGCTAAAGCTGCTGAAAGCGAACCACCAGAGTCAGCAGTTCCGTATGCAGGACGACATTGCGCGCCATTATCCCGAAAAGATAGAAAGCTACAAGCAGGTTATCGCAGGACTGGAGAAAGACAACAATACAGCCGTGTCGTCACCTCACCCAACGGACGGATTCTGCGGAATGAAAGTAAACGACAGCTTTTATGCGGACAAAGAAGAAGCCGGAAAAGCGATTCTTGACGCTTGCAAGTCCGTGACGGGAGCAGAGCCTGTGACGATAGGAAGTTACCGCGGATTCTCTATGGCGATGAGTGTGGAGGACTTCGGCAGGCAGTTTGTTTTGACACTGCGCGGAGAAATGTCCCATCGTGTGGAGCTTGGCAAAGATGTGCGCGGGAACATTGTCCGTATCGACAACGCGCTTAGTCAGATTCCGTCAAGGATTCAGGCGGCGCAGGCACAGCTTGAAAACGTGCGAAACCAACTTGAGACTGCAAAAGCGGAGGTGAACAAGCCGTTTCCGAAAGAGGACGAGCTGAAAACGAAATCCGCAAGGCTGAGTGAGCTGAATGCGGAACTGAACATTGATGAAAGAACGCCTATCGGGGAAAAAACAGAAAAGCCGTCCGTGCTTGAAAAACTCAAAAGCACACAGACGGTAAGCACGGTACCGAAGAAAGCGAAAGATTATGAAAGGTAAGAAGATTATGGAGATTTACAGAAATACTGCGGCTTATGCTAAAGAGAACGGCGAGATTCAGAAGTGGCGAGACTCCAAAGCGGAAAACATCGCCTGCCGTGACGCGGTGGATAGAGCAGTGGCGGAAAACTTTGACGGAGCGCACCTCAAAACGGAGGCGATACTGGATACCGTGATTGCGGCGTATGGAAAAGAGCGGGTGGAGCTGATCCTTGCCGCAACGATTCAGGAGAAAGCACATGACGGACGTTTTTCGCACGACAACAAAGAATGGGCGGCGAACGTAACAATGCCGGATGGGGAGAAGACATACTTAGTGAGCGACAGGACACACCCGATTCTTCTTGACGCACTGGTTAAAGAATACCGTGTGAATTATGCGGAGAAAAAGCCTTCCGTGATGGATAAGCTGAAGCAGTCGGGGAGCAGGAATGAACCTAAAATATGCAGAAGAAATGAGCCGGAGAGGTAACATGGCAAAACGGAAGCGTGAGATTGTACTGCGGTTTCGTGTGACGCCGGAAGAGCGCGGTATGATTGAAGAAAAAATGGCGCAGCTCGGCACGGAGAACATGGCGGCATATCTCAGAAAGATGGCAATAGACGGGTACGTAGTAAAGCTTGACTTGCCGGAGCTAAGAGATATGGTGTCGCTTCTCAGACGTTCGGGCAACAATCTCAACCAAATCGCGAAGCGGGTGAACGAAACAAGCCGTATTTACGCTGCGGATATCGAATGCCTACTCGAAAATCAGGAGAGACTGTGGTCAGTGGCGAAGGAGATACTGGGCAGACTGTCGAACCTGCGGTAATGGGATAGGTACTCGGCGGGAAAGGAGGTGAATCCAATAGCGACAACCAGAATCATTCCGATGCACAAAAACCGCGGAAAAACACTTCTCAGCTGTCTTGCCGCGCGAACAGACTATGCGATGGATAAAGACAAAACAGCGGATGGGCAGCTAATCTCATCATATGAATGCGCTCCCCAAACCGCCGCGGAAGAATTTGCACTCAGTAAACAGATCTATTTTCAGAAAACCGGACGTGAGCAGGAGAATGATGTTATCGCGTACCAGTTCAGACAGTCGTTCAAACCGGGGGAGGTAACAGCAGAAGAGGCTAACCGAATCGGATATGAATTTGCCGAGCGATTCTTGAAAGGCAGACACGCATTTATCGTCTGCACACACATCAACCGCCATCACATTCACAACCACGTGATCTGGAATTCTACAACTCTCGATTGCAGCCGCAAGTTTCGAAATTTCTGGAACAGTACGAAAGCCGTGAGAAGACTAAGCGACACCATTTGCAGGGAGCATGGCTTGTCTGTGATAGAAAATCTCGCGCGAAAGGGCATGACTTATGACAAATGGCTCGGCGGCAGTGCGAAAGGCTCGAACAGGGATATGCTTCGTAAAGCGATAGACGATGTTCTCACACAAAAGCCGCGGAACATGGATGAATTCCTGCGTCTTCTTGGAGAAAAAGGATTCACAGTAAAACGCAGCAAGCACATTGCTCTGAGGCACGCGGATTTCAAAAAAGCAATACGCGTGGATTCACTCGGCGATGGATATACGGAAGAAGACATTCGTGCGGTACTTCTTGGCAAAAGGAAACACGTGCAAAGACAGCGGTCGAACATCCTAATCGACATTGACTCAAAGCTCCGCATGAACAAAACGACAGCAAAAATCCGTAACCTTAAGCAGATGGCGCAGACGATAAATTACCTGCGTGAACAGGGACTGCTTGACCTCGCCGAGCTGCAAAAGAAAACGGCTGACATCACGGTAAAATATCACGATCTGTCGGAAAGAATCAAATCAGCGGAAGCACGGATGAAAGAGATAGGCGAGATGAAAACGCAGATTATCGCTTACATGAGGACGCGCGAAGTTTACGATGGCTACAAAAAATCGGGATATTCGAGGACATACTACGCGGAGCATGAGAGCGAGATTCTTTTGCACAAAGCTGCAAAAAAGGCATTTCACGAGTGGAATCTGAGAAAACTGCCGACCGTGAAAAGCTTGAATGCGGAATACACAGAGCTGGTACGACAAAAGAAGGCAATGTACGCGGAATATTCATCAGTGCGTAGTGAAATGCGGGAGTTGCTGATACACAAATCCAACGTGGAAAAAATTCTCGGCATCGACGAAACCGAAGCAAAAAAACAGACAGAGCAGGAGCGGAATTGAAGTGCTCTGTACTCTGTCAAAGCCGCGGGATTTTCCGCGTTATGGGGTCTCAGGGTTCTCCCTGACAAGCTGTGGAGCCACAAAGGCATTGCTTGCCGGAAATCGGTTATACTATAGGAAAACGGGTCAAAAGGCTCGTTTTTTTCATTGAAAGGAACCTATATGGAAAACAAAATATACGGATACGTCCGCGTGTCATCACAGGAACAGAACGAAGACAGACAGCTTATCGCGATGGCAGAAGCAGGTGTGGCGCGTGGAAATATCTTTATTGACAAGCAGTCAGGTAAGGATTTTGAACGACCAAATTACAAAAAACTCATCAAAAGACTTCGTCCTGGTGACACGCTGATTAGGGGGAGCATCGACCGTCTCGGAAGAAATTATGAGGAAATCCAGAACCAGTGGAGAATCATTACGAGAGAGAAAAAGGTAGATATTGTGGTGATAGATATGCCACTGCTTGACACAAGACGGGATAAAAATTTGCTCGGAACCTTCATCAGCGATCTGGTTGACAGTGATTTTGAGATAGGAAACAAGGTCGAAAATGTAGGTTTCAAAAGGCAAAATACATAATTTAATTGTATCATATCAGATGCAAAATGTCAAGAAATTTGTCTCTAACACATAAACGCAGCTTTTTCAAAACGTATAGATTTAGAAAATTGTGCCGTTGAAAAACAAGTTGAATCGTGATACAATAAATTACAAAGATAAAATACAGCATGAAAGGACGGATTTACTTGCTTTCATTCGGATTAACGATTCTCTCAGCAATAGACTTTATTAATGGTGATTTCTTTCGCGACATATACGATGCGTATAAGGATAAGGTGTATAAGAATACCCGCAAAATCATTTCGAAGCATCAAGATGCAGAAGAAATGGTGCAGGATGTGTTTTTCAAAGTCTATAAAAACATTGAAACCTTTCGCGATATACCACATGAGGAGTTTGAGAAACTGATCGCCATATACACTAAGAATACTGCACTGGATTATCTCCGAAAGAAAAGACGTGAAATTCAAGAGGTAGATACTCTATATGAGGATGGGGAAGATGAGATAGATCATGACATTATTGATCCGTCTCCAGAACCGGATGAAATTATCATAGGCAGAGAGCGAGCTGTGCAAATCAGTATCTATATTAACGATCTGCCTGAAAAGCAGCGTCATGTAATACTCCTGCGATATAAATATAATATGTCTGAGAAGAGTATTGCAAAAGCTATGTCTATGACAGAAACAGCGGTAAGCTCATGTGTCAATCGTGCCAGAAAAAAACTTCGGGAAAGGATGGAGCAAGAAAAATGAATCAGCAAAACAGGAAAAAATATGATAATATGGATCTCCTGCTGTATGCCGGCGCATCTTATGCAGGTGAGAAAGAAGCAGCGTGGTTTAATGACGTAGATCCCAATATTACGTTGTCAGAAAAAGCAGATAAACGTATCTATCGAAAGTTGAAGAGACGTATTGCGTATGACGAAAAGCGTGAGAATTATTCGCCCATTCTTGAAAACCTGAAACGGGTTGCAGTGGTTGTCCTGGCGATACTCTCCATCAGTTTTGCCGGAGCACTCAGCATTGAAGCGGTTCGGGTTGATATTTATAATGCTATCATTGAATGGTTCGATAAGAGTTATCGTATCAGTTTTGAAGAAAAACCTGAAGTGGGCACAGATCGGATTCTTACGTATAAGGAGCCGAAGCTGCCGGAGAAGTATGGTAGATATGAAATCAGAAAGGATAGTATAAATTATTTCATTGAATATGAAAGTGAGAATGTACTTGTGACATATAGTCAAAGCCTTCTGGATAATTATAGTTCTGATAGATCCAACGAGAATACAATCACTAGACCATGTGCACGGACGATAGCGGCCACCGTCACGGAGCGGTAGTCCAGTCCACATTACGGCAAAAACTCCATGGTAAAATATAGTCGGCACACCTATGTGTGACTATAGAATAACCAGGAGGACACCATAATGGTGAACTACAAAGAAATCCTACGCCTTGCAAGCGAGGGTACCAGCCAACGGCAGATTGCCGTCAGTGTCGGACATTCGCGGGATACCGTAAGCGAATTTTTAGCCGCTGCGAAAGTGCATAACCTCAGCTGGCCGCTGGACGAATCCGTAACCAACGAACAGATCGAAGCCATCCTCTTCCCGGAACGTCACTCTGCTATCAGTATACGGAAAAGACCGTTACATACTTCCTGACTGCCGGTAAAGAGCCGGAACAGGGCTACAAATTCTGTGCCAGTCTGACCAAACTCTGCGAAAAATACGGTAAAAAGAAACTGGAAACGGCGTGTGCCGAGGTTTTGAAGCATACTTCTGCACCGTCACTTCGTCTGATCAGTACGATTCTGAAAAACGGAATCATCAACCAGGAAGAAAAGAAGCCCGAAGTCAAAGAAAACTCCAATGCTTACGGAATTACCCGTGGAGCCGCCTATTACAGCAAGTGCGGGAAGGACGGTGAAAAGAAATGATCCGTCAGTCCACAATCGAACTGCTGAAAGAAATGCGTTTCAGTGCGATGGCCTCCGAACTGGAGCGTCAGCTTGCTGATGAAGAAACCTACCGGAAAATGTCATTTGAAGATCGTCTTGCTATGTTGGTAGACGCAGAATGGAACCGCAGACAATCGAATAAATATACCCGCTGTCTCCATACCGGGTCGGAGCAGGATATTTCCGAACAGTCGAGGAAGATCATTATCAAGTGGAATGATTCTGAAATTCACGATACCTGAATTGTTCTGAACTTTTTGCTGACAGGAAGTCTACATCCCCCGCCGTGACTTTTGCACAAACAAGTTTGTGCGACAAGCATAAAGCCTGCAAGCCGCTATGGCGGTGGAAAAGTTCCGGCGGGGAGTTTGAAACAACAGTGGTATAGTGCTCCGTGAGCATGGCCGATTCTGTCCGTCGAGGTGGCAGGTTTTGACCGTGCAGATGGTCTGGTCGAGGCGGTATTTGCAGTGCAGGATAAATATAGCTGGAATCCCTTCGGGAGCATTGTATATTGCTTTCGGGGGGTGTTTTTTTTGTCATAATTCGGAATTATTGAGCATCACGCTGCCGAAAGACGAAGCTTTTCGTCAATAGCACCAAAAACAAGCGTTCATATTTGGCGGTTGTGCGCATTGCAATCTGTCGAAAAGTGTTATATACTATATAAAATAAATACAGGGAGGAAAGCGATGGAAAAAACGTACTATGCGCACAAGAGCGGGGATGGACGTGTGCAGACCATATTGGAACATGCGATGGGAACGGCTCAATTGGCGTCTGCGTTCGCCTCCGGTTTCGGATGTGCGGAACTTGGTGCGGCGGAAGGGAAATATCACGATACCGGGAAATACGGCGATGGATTTCAGGGGTTGCTGAATGGCTCCGGGGAGAGCTACGAGCATTCCTCTGCCGGGATGCAGGTGTTTATGGACTACACGAAACGGACTCGTGAACCTGCAAGATGCGCAGCGGCAGTTCTCCTGGCGTATGCGGTCGCCGGACATCACGCGGGATTGCCGGATTACGGTTCCAACGCGAGTACGGAAAACGACGCGACGCTTTGCGGAAAGCAGAAACGTCTGCAAAACAGGCCGCGGGATTGGGAGGCGTATCAAAAAGAGCTGGGTGATGTGTCGGAGATCCCGCCGTTAGACGCTATGTTTATGCCGAAAAAAACAAAGAACCCGGCGGAAAACGGGTGGTTTTCCTATCAATTTCTGGGGCGGATGCTGTTTTCCGCACTGGTGGACGCGGATTATCTCGATACGGAACAGTTTATGTCGCAAGGCACAGTACAGCGGGATGCCGGGGATCCGTTCGAGGAGCTAACCAAGCGGTTTGATACGTATATGGCACGATTTGCGCAAAAGACGGGGAAGCTCAACGAAAATCGGCAGAGGATCCTGCAAGCCTGTATCGCTGCCGCCGCGGGAGAACAGGGGCTATATCGTCTGACCGTACCTACGGGTGGTGGAAAAACGCTGTCCTCTATGGCATTTGCACTCCATCACCTCCAAAAGCACAGCCTGCGCCGGATCATATACGTCATCCCCTACGTCAGCATCATTCGGCAGACGGTGCGGGAATTTGAGAGCATTTTCGGAAAAGAGAACGTACTCGGCCATTACGCGACGGCAGATTTCTGGGAAAAGGAGCGGGAACGGGAGGAGATCCCAACGGCGGAGGAGCTTGCGGCGGAAAATTGGGACAAGCCGATCGTTGTGACGACGAATGTGCAGTTTTTTGAATCCCTGTACGCGAACAGGACATCGCGCTGTCGGAAGATCCACAACATTGCAGAAAGTGTCATCGTGTTCGACGAAGCGCAGATGCTGCCGGTATCGCTCCTGCGCCCCTGCATCCGGGCGATTTCCGAGCTGACGGCGCATTACGGCTGTACGGCGGTTCTCTGTACGGCGACCCAACCCGCGCTGGACGGATTGTTCGGTGCGGGCACGGTACTGCGGGAGATCTGTCCGGATACGGCAGCAATGTACGCGGATTTTCGGCGGGTGCGGTACGAATGGTGCGGCAAGCTTTCGGACGATACGATAGCGGAGCGGATGCAGAATACCGATGCAGCACTCTGCGTACTGAACACGAAGCGGACGACGCGCCAATATTTTGAAGCCCTGCACACCCCGGGGGAGGACGACGGCGTATACCACCTGTCCACCTATATGACCCCGCGCCACCTGGCGGGAACGATCGAGAAGATCAAGGCGCGGCTGCAGGCGATCCGGGAGGGAACGGTGCGGGGCAGATGTCTGGTGTTCTCCACGTCGCTCATCGAAGCGGGGGTGGACATCGATTTTCCCACCGTCTATCGGGAGCTGTCCGGTCTTGACTCCATCATACAGGCGGGCGGTCGGTGCAACAGAGAGGGCAGGCGGTCTGCGGCAGAAAGCGTGGTGTACGTATTCGAACGTGAAAAGGTACCGCGGGGCTTGGAGGAGGTATGCGAATGGGTGCGTGGGGATCTGGAGACCTGTCCGGACATCTCCGCGCCCGAGGTGATCACGCGGTATTTTCGCCGGCTGTACGGTGCGAACGTGCGGGAAAAGAAAGACAGACTGGACAAAAACGATATTCTCCCGCTCATCGAGAGCAGCGACGCGAATCCGGCGCATATTCAGTATCGCGAGATTGCGGGGCTGTTCCGGTATATCGACAACCAGGAGCAGATGCGGATTCTGGTGCCGAACGAGGAGAATCGGGGGCTGTGTGAAGAGCTGCGTAGGGGGATCGTAAATCGGAAACTCCTGCGGACGCTGGCAAAGGATATGGTGACGCTGTACACTGAGGAATACAATGCGCTGCGGGACAAGGGTGTGCTCACGCCGGTATGCTGTGGAATCGCGATTTTAGAGGACGATTACCATGCGCCGCGGTACTACGATCCGGCGTGCGGGATCGTTTTCGACAGGGAGGCAGAGGCGCTATTCTGCGAGGCCTGAAAAATGGAACAGAGCAGCTGAGAAGGTGTGATCTTCCGCTGCTCTGTCCGGTGGGTTTCGTAATAAAACAATAATATATTTCAATCCACGTGCTATAACACGACATTATTATTATACCGATTGTTCCATGAAAAATCAAGATCGAAGAATAACCAAGAAATGAGAAGAAAAACGAACAGATATTGGAAAAAAGTTTTCTTCCCTATTGACAACCGCAGTATGTTATGCTACAATAGAGCCGCAGCAATAAAACAACAATATGAAGAAAGGAGCGATACAGTGCCAACGAACAAATTTATAAACCAGCCGGACGACGAGGCGAGTCTGTCTGCGGAGTGGGTTCAGCCGAAGAAGCCGATCCGGATCCGGTTCTGGGGAGACTACGCGGCGTTCCATCGTCCGGAGCTGTCTGTGGAGCGATACAGCTACGATGTGATGACTCCATCGGCGGCGCGCGGGATGATGGAAGCGGTCTACTGGCACGAAGGGCTGAAGTGGGCCGTCCGGCGCATCTATGTCGAGCGTCCGATCCGGTTCACAAACATCCGGCGCAACGAGGTCACAAAGAAAATCCTGGCGTCCGATGTATACGCGGCGGCGCGTGGGGCGGACAAGCCGATCTACATCAACCGCAGAGAGGCGATCGTACAGCGGGCGGCGACCGTTTTACGGGATGTGTCCTACGTGGTGGAGGCGAATTTTACGCTTGTTCCCGAAAAAATGAACGCGACAGACAGCGAGGAGAAATTCTACGCCATCTTCTGTAACCGTGCCAGACGCGGCAGATGCTTTACCCAGCCCTATTTTGGTTGTCGGGAGTTCCCGGCGTCCTTTGCACTGGTCACGGCGGACAGTCCGCCGCCGCAGCCGATTCCGGAATCCCGCGATCTCGGCATTATGCTGTACGATATGGATTACACGGATCCGCAGAACATCAAGCCGACCTTCTTTCACGCGGAAATGGTGAACGGTGTGGTCGAGGTCGAGGGAAAGGAGGTGCTACGGTGATCTTACAATCTTTGGTCGCGTACTATGAAGCACTCGCGCGAAACGGCGTGGTGCAGCGACCCGGATGGGCATATGTGCGCGTGTCCTATAAGGTGATCCTGCGCGCAGACGGGACCATTCGCGATATTGTGTCCGTGAAAAAGGCGGAAAAGCGCGGCAAAAAGGAAGTGCTTGTCCCATGGGAGATCGAAGCACCGGAGCAGGTAGTGCGCGCGTCCGGTATACGTGCCAATTTTTTGTGTGACACGGCGGCATATCTTCTGGGGTATTCACAGACGGACAAAAACGCGGCGAAAAAATGGGAAGTATCACGCGGTCTGCATCAGGGAATCCTGAAAAACGCGGACTCTCCCCTTGCAAAAATACTGCTGTCTTTTTATGAAAAGCACATCCCGGAGGAGGTCGCGACGCTTGGCTTATCGGAGGAGACGACAGCGGATTTGGAAAAAGGCGCGACCCTGACCTTTGTGGACGAAACGGATATGTATGCCGTATCCGATCCGGCAATCGGAAAAGCATGGGATAAGCAATACGCTGGAAATCCGGACGCTGTGTATGGACGCTGCCTTGTGACCGGGGAAACGGATGAAATTGCCGTACTCCACAACAAAATCAAAGGGGTTCCCGGCGCGCAGTCGGTCGGTGCGAACATCGTAAGCTTCAACGCGCCAGCCTTTGAATCCTACGGCAAGGATGGGGAGCAGGGGCTGAATGCACCGGTCGGTCGATACGCAATGTATGCGTACACCACGGCACTCAACCATCTGCTCGGTTCCAACGAAACACGAAAGCAGCGGGTCCGGATCGGCGATACCACGGTGATCTGGTGGACGCTCGACGACGACCGGGAGATGACAGAGCTGTTTGGAGCCATGACCTTTGGCTCCCTGGATTCCTCTGACGAACCGGCGGACAATGATGAAGCGACGATCGCTGAGGTGATGCGGAAATTACAGAACGCGGACGAGATCGGGAAGCTCAGCGATCGGTTTTCCAAGCCGCTCTGTATCCTCGGCATCTCCCCCAATGCGGCGCGCCTGTCCGTCCGGTTCTTCTACCGCGATACCTTTGGCGCGTTTGTCCGCAACGTGCAGGCGCATTACGACCGCCTTGCCATCGACAAACCGGAGTATGAGAAGCCGTATCTGCCGCTGTCGGAGCTGCTGCTGGAAACGGTATCGAAAAACGTGCGCGACCGGGAAAAATCGATTTCCGCTCTGCTTGCCGGGGCGGTATACGCGGCGATTATAAACGACTGGCGGTATCCGGAGATGCTGTACGAGCAGATCCTCTGCCGGATCCGGGCGGAGCATACGGTCAATGCGCGCAAGGCGGCGATCATCAAGGCGTATCTACTCAAAAACACGAATATGGAAAAGGAGGGTTTGGGAATGTCCCTGAACGAAGAATGCAAAAATCAGGCATATGTGCTTGGCAGACTGTTCGCGGAGCTGGAAAACGCGCAGTATCAGGCAAACGGTGTATCCATGCTGAAGGAGCGGTATCTCTCCTCCGCGGCCACCACGCCGGGACTGGTGTTCCCGAGCATGCTTCAGATGGCAAGCTACCACATCGCCAAAATCAAAAAGGACGACGGAAAGCCCGGTGCCGGAGCGGCAATTGAGGGGCGGATCGTTGCGCTCATCGATATGCTGGAGGGCGGCAAACCGTTCCCGGTCCGGCTGAACAATACGGAACAGGGGCTGTTCCTCGAGGGCTATTATCAGCAGGTGCAGAAGAATTTCAGAACCGCAAAGGAAAACAAGCAGAATAAGGAGGAGCAGGCATGAGCGAGGTTATCAAGAACCGATACGAATTTACGATCCTGTTCGACGTGGAGAACGGCAATCCGAACGGAGATCCGGACGCTGCCAATATGCCGCGCGTGGATCCCGAAACGGGACTGGGGCTGGTGACGGATGTGTGTCTGAAGCGCAAGATCCGCAATTACGTCGAGGATGTCAAGGAGGACGCGCCGGGATACAAGATCTACATCAAGGACGGCGTGCCGCTGAACCGCTCGGACAATATGGCATATACCGCGGTGCTCGGCGAAGGCAAGAAGCTGGAGAAAAAGGATCCCGAGATCGACAACAAGCTGCGGGATTTCATGTGTTCCGAATTTTTCGATGTGCGTACCTTCGGCGCGGTCATGACGACGTTCGTGAAGGACAAGCTGAACTGCGGACAGGTACGCGGACCGGTGCAGCTCGGATTTGCAAGAAGCATCGACCCCATCGTGCGGCAGGAGGTGTCCATCACGCGCGTGGCGATCACGACCGAGGCGGATTTCCTGAAAAAGGAGACGGAGATGGGGCGCAAGCATATCGTCCCCTACGCCCTCTACCGCGCGGACGGCTTCATCTCCGCGAATCTGGCGCGCCGGGTCACAGGCTTCAACGAGGACGATCTGGAGCTGCTCTGGAACGCGATCGTCAATATGTTTGAAAATGACCACAGTGCGGCGCGCGGAAAAATGGCGGTGCAGCAGCTCATCATCTTCAGGCACGATACAGAGCTTGGCAATGCCCCGTCCCATAAAACGCTCGGACTGGTCTCGGTGCAGAGGAAGGACGGCGTGGATGTGGCGCGTAGCTTTGCCGATTACGAGGTGACGATCGACCGGGACGCGATTCCGGACGGCGTTGCGGTATCCGTGCGGTCGTAAACGATGGAAAATCACTGTGCAGGTGATGACCGCCCCGATCTGCTCATTTCCGGCTTGCAGCATTTCTCCTTTTGCCGCAGACAGTGGGCACTGATCCACATTGAGGGCGAATGGGCGGAGAACTACTTCACCGTGGACGGCGCGATCCTCCACGAAAAGGCGGACGACCCCTACGCGACGGAAAAACGGGGGGACACGATCATCAGCCGTGCCATGGAGGTGCGTTCGGCGACATACGGCATTGTCGGCAAGTGCGATGTGGTGGAATTTCGGAAATCCCCCGACGGTGTGCCGATCCGTGACAGGCATGGCGGCAGACGAGAGGGATTGTGGCTGCCCGTCCCGGTGGAGTATAAGCGCGGGAACACCAAGGAGGACGACGCGGACCGATTGCAGCTGTGCGCCCAGGCGATTTGTCTGGAGGAGATGCTCGCCTGTCCCGCGATTCCTGTCGCCTATCTCTACTACGCACAGACGAGACGGCGGGAACCGGTCGCGCTGGATCCGGCACTGCGGGAGAAAACGGCGGATTGTCTGCGGGAAATGCGGATGCTGTACGACAGAGGCTATACGCCGCGGGTCAGGACGAGCGCGAAATGCCGCTCCTGCTCACTGCGGGAGATCTGTCTGCCCAAGCTGCAAAAATATCCGTCGGCGCATACGTATACGGATACGATCTGGAAGGTGGATGGTGTATGAAAAAGCTGCTCAATACGTTATACGTCACCATTCCGGACGCATATCTGGCATTGGATGGCGAGAATGTCGTGATTTACGCCGCAGAGGACGAAAAGCGGGAGGAAAAAGGGCGGTATCCGCTCCACAACCTCGACAACATCGTCACCTTCGGCTATCAGGGTGCCAGTCCCGCGCTCATGCGCCATGCGTCGGAATGCGGTATCGGACTTGCGTTTTTCTCGCAGCACGGCAGATTCCAATGCCGCGTGGAGGGAGAACGGCGGGGAAATGTCCTCTTGCGGCGGGAGCAGTACCGGATCGCCGACGATGAGAAGCGCGCCCTGCCGATTGCCCGGAACATGATCGGAGCCAAGACCGCCAATGCGTATATGTCACTGCGACGGTTTCTGCGCGACCATGAGCTGGTACCGGAATACGCAAGGATAGACCGTGCGGCGGCGTATCTGCGCGATTCTCTCGACAAAATCCATGCTGCCGCAGATACAGATTCCCTGCGCGGTCTGGAGGGTGTGAACGCGAATTGTTATTTTGGGGTTTTTGACGGGTTGATTTTGCAAAATCACGAGGTCTTTGCTTTTGACAACCGGGAAAAGCGGCCGCCGACGGATCCGACCAACGCGCTGCTCTCGTTTTCCTACGCGATCCTTGCAAACGAATGCGCGTCCGCTCTCGAAAGCGTGGGGCTGGATCCCTATGTCGGCTTCCTGCACACCGACCGTTCCGGCAGAAAATCCCTTGCACTCGATCTGATGGAGGAATTCCGTGCTGTCCTGTGCGATCGGTTCGTGCTGTCGCTTATCAATCGGCGACAGATGGGGGAAGGGGACTTTCTTTACAAGGAAAATGGCGCGGTGCTGCTTGGAGACGAAGGCAGAAAAACGTTCCTTATGGCGTGGTACAAGCGCAAAAAGGAGATTTTGCAGCATCCGTTTCTTGCGGAAAAGGTAGAGTGGGGGATCCTGCCGTATGTACAGGCGACGCTGCTCGCACGATATATCCGGGGCGATCTCGACGAATATCCACCATTTTTGTGGAGGTGAAGCATGCTCGTACTCATCACCTACGATGTGCAGACCGAGGACGCGGCAGGGAAAAAACGGCTGCGTAAGGTGGCAAAGCAGTGCGTGAATTATGGTCAGCGCGTACAGAATTCCGTGTTTGAATGCCAACTCGACGCCGCCAAGCTGCGCGAGGTAGAAGCCAGGCTCGAATCGATCATCGATAAGGAGCACGACAGCCTGCGCATCTATCTCCTGGGCAACGCCTACGAAAACAAAGTCAAGCACATCGGTGCCAAGCCCAGCTACGATCTGAACGAAGCCCTGATCCTGTAAAAAAACCGCGCGAACCCCAGGCAAACAGAAAATCATAGGGAGATTCGCGCAGAAAAACAGGCAGATCCGGGAAGAAAATCCAATATGGAAAAAGGAAAGAGGGTCGATACGCCCAGAAAAATGGGCAAAGTATATAAAAATAAGCAGCACAAAACGGGATTCCCCCGTGCAGTGTTGCAGTCATCCCCCACACGGGGGATGTGGATTGAAACAGTTTTATCCTCGATCAGTTTATCCAGAATCAACGTCATCCCCCACACGGGGGATGTGGATTGAAACGCCAACATCGACCGCAAGCTCCGCGGGTACGACCGTCATCCCCCACACGGGGGATGTGGATTGAAACCCCGCTCTGCGGCGGGTCGATTGTTCCCTTGATGTCATCCCCCACACGGGGGATGTGGATTGAAACTTCAATGTTCCTGTGACATTCCTGCTGCCGTCAACGTCATCCCCCACACGGGGGATGTGGATTGAAACCTCCAAGCTTGGCAATCCCATGCCGGCGCACGTCGTCATCCCCCACACGGGGGATGTGGATTGAAACTGCTCGGGCGTTTGTCCTGACTCCATCGTCGGCGGGTCATCCCCCACACGGGGGATGTGGATTGAAACAGATCTCCACCGGCCGCGC
Source organism: uncultured Eubacteriales bacterium (assembly GCA_900554225.1). Taxonomy (GTDB): domain Bacteria; phylum Bacillota; class Clostridia; order Oscillospirales; family CAG-272; genus UMGS1696. Next base: position 16,229 of record USGH01000025.1, read on the forward strand.
GAAGGACGCCGAGAATGTCATCCCCCACACGGGGGATGTGGATTGAAACTGCGCGAATCGCTCCACATGACACGCGCTGCCTGTCATCCCCCACACGGGGGATGTGGATTGAAACCAGTCCATCTTGCCATCCATTTTTGCGCCGCATCGTCATCCCCCACACGGGGGATGTGGATTGAAACTTTTTGGTTTCCGCTATCCGCTCTCCCTCTGCCAGTCATCCCCCACACGGGGGATGTGGATTGAAACCTCCAAGCTTGGCAATACAATGCCGTCGCACAACGTCAAAC
>USGH01000026.1 GCA_900554225.1 uncultured Eubacteriales bacterium
GCGCCGTTTTTTCGCCGACAATCGGTTCTACACCACCGCTGTCTGCCGGATCACACGCGGGTATTACGACAACGCCGTGACTGTGGCGGATGCGAAAGCACTCTGTAAAGCAAACGGATACCGAAGGGAGGAATGACCATGGCACGGCGCATCCTCTCCTTTGTCATCCCGCTCTGCCTGTTTCCAGCCTTAGTCGCGTTTGGCGTGTGCTTTTTAGGGGATCGCAAATACGTCTTTATCTCTCTCATGGGCGCGGTTCTGACGCTGCTGCTGTTTTTCTGTGGGATATCCGGTTAAAGCAATACAGCTGGAGCGGACTATATCCGGCGTCGGATCGCTTCCCGTCGGCTCGTTCTCACCGCGCTTCTGACCGCATTGACCGCTGTCGGCAGACTGATCCCGTTTATCAAGCCGATCACCGCCATCACCACGTTGACTGCGCTGTATCTCGGCAGAGAATACGGCTTCTTTGTCGGTGCAATGGCAGCCCTTTTCTCCAATTTCTTCTTTGGTCAGGGACCGTGGACACCGTTTCAAATGCTCGCCTGGGGACTGATCGGATATTTTGCCGGATGGATCGCGCCGCTTTTGCGCAGGTATCCTGCTGCACTGTACGGCTATGGCGTGCTGTCCGGGGTGTTTTTTTCCTTCCTCATGGACGTGTGGACGGTGCTGTGGAGCGGTGGTTTCTCGCTTTCTCTTTATCTCGCCGCCCTTGTCACAGCCATTCCGCACACGATCCTGTATGCGGTGTCGAATGTGCTGTTCTTATTCTGGTTCCGCAAGCCGTTTGCCGAAAAGCTCACCCGGATCCGTCGGAAATACGGAATATAGGGGTATCGCGCGAAAACAGGCCATGTCGGCGGCTTCTCAGGCGTTGCTTTTTCACGAATTCTGTGGTATACTATCCAAAAAAACGGAGGATCGCATTATGATCGAGGTAGCAGGCGCACTCATCTGGCAGGACGGAAAATTTCTGATCTGTCAACGTCCGCCGCAGAAAAAACGGGGATTGCTCTGGGAATTTGTCGGCGGCAAACTGGAGGCAGGCGAGAGCGGCGAGATCGCACTGGCACGGGAATGCCAGGAGGAGCTTGGCATTGCAGTGGCAGTCGGGGAGAAATTTCTGGATGTGGTTCACGATTACCCGGATGTTACCGTGCATCTTACCGTATATCGCGCAACGATCCTCTCCGGTACGCCGAAGCTTCTGGAACACGTCGCCATGCGCTATATCACACCGGAAGAGATCCCGGAGTATGCGTTCTGTCCGGCGGATGAACCGATATTACAAAGAATCCGGGAGGGGTACCGTTCGCTATGACAGAGCTCATCGCCAGACGCGCGTTCTCTCCTGTATACATCGGACTGGACACCGCGTTTCTTCTTCTCTTTGCCGCACTGTTGCTGTGGAAACGGCGATATATGACCGTGGTGGTCGGTGTCCTCGCCGGGATCCTCTATATGCTCGTGGACTACGGGATTTTCCATCTGCTCTGCGGCGCACGTTCGATTTCACCGGGATACAGCTTATTCTGGGTTCTCCTTTGGATGTCCATGAGCTACGGATTCACCAATTTCACATGGATCTGGCTGTGGCTGTCGAAGGATGCGCATCTTTTCTCGTGGTCTTTTCTCATTCTCCTGTGGTGGTTTGTCTGTCCGCAGCTTGCCGCCACGTTTTCTCCGGCAGACGGCGCACAGATCGTGATCGAACGACCGACCGGCGCATACCACGGATACATGGCACTGCTCCTCTTTGTCGGCTATCTCGGCGTGATCCTGTACAATCTGTGGCAGGGCAGACCGGAATGCCGTGTGTCGATCCCGTGGATCCTTGCCATTGGCGTGCTTGTGCAGTTTGGTTGGGAAGCGGGACTGCTCATCGGGGGAATCCGTTCTGCCGGCTTTCCTTCCCTTGCGGAAAAGCTGCGTCCGCTTATCGTCAATTCCCTTTTGGAAACCAATCTTGGTATGCCGTATATGTACCTCATCTTCATCGCGTACTCCAGTCGCTTCACAGAGGATTTGCATCGGCGGAAAACGCCCCTTGCTCTTGTCGAACGGATCGCGGAGTATAACGGGGGAAAAAACGCATGAAATCCGTACTTGTAACCGGTGCGTCCGGCGGTATGGGAATGGCTGTGACGGCGATGCTCCGCGCTGCCGGGTATCGGGTGTTTGCGCTGGATCGTGCGTTTTCTGCGCAGATGCCGGACGATGGGGTATTGCAGATCACGGCGGACGTCACCGATCCCGCCAGTGTGCAAAACGCGGCGGAAACGGTACGGCAGCATCTGAAGCCGCATTCCCAATCTCTCTATGCCATCGTCCATCTTGCCGGGATCTATCTGCTCGACTCGCTATTGGAGATGGAGGACGCGGATTTTCTGCGTATCGTACACGTAAATCTCTGCGGCGCATATCTCGTCAACCGCCATTTTGCCGATCTCCTCTCTGCGGGAAGCCGGATCCTCCACATCACCAGTGAGCTTGCCCCACTCGATCCGCTGCCGTTTACCGGGCTATATGGCGTCACAAAAAGCGCACTCGACAAATACGCCTTTGCCCTGCGGATGGAATCACAGCTCTCTGGTATATATGTATCTGTGCTGCGCGCAGGGGCTGTCGACACGGGAATGCTCGCTGTGTCCACCGCTGCACTCGATCGATTTTGTGCCAAAACGGAACGATATGCCTGTAATGCCGCGCGTTTCCGACGGATCGTGGAGGGTGTAGAGGCAAAGCGGATCCCGCCGGAAGCACTTGCGAAAAAGGTATGCACGATTCTTGGAAAACGCCGTCCCGCGTTCGCCTACAGCATCAACCGCAATCCGCTCCTACGGCTCTACGGGATCCTGCCAAAGCACGTAAAGCTCTTTGCGATCCGGCAGATTCTAAGAACACGCTGAAAAAAATGAGGATAGCGATGGATGGTTATCCTCATTTTTTCGTTTATCTGCTTATCTCTGCCCTTTGTTTGCCGGAGTCGGTCTGCGTCTTCCCTTTCCGTTCCGTTTGCTGCGTTTGCGAAGGAGCATACCCGCAACGAGTATACCGGACAGTGCAACGACTGCCGCGGATACGGAGAGCAGAATTGCCGTGGTATGCGAGGGCATTCCTCCGTCAATGAACACAAACGACGCTCCGTTTGGGATGGTGAACACGATATAGGTGCCATCCACAGTGAACGACAGCTTTTCCAAAGTACCGCCGTGCAGGAGCCAGAGCTTACCCGTTCCAGCATGATGCATCCGAACCCGAAGATCGTTTTCATAATCGTTCACGGACAGCTTATACGCCGCATAGGTTTCGATCTCCTCCTCCATCCCAAGGGCAGCAAAAACCGGCGTCCATTCCGTTGCCGTGAGCTTCTGCTCCGTGTAGAACTGTCCCTCGACCAAAAAGAGCGGAGTTTCCTCTCCGGTGGAGATGGTGGTCAGCGGCGCGCGATAGGTTCCCTCCACGGTGAGATTCGCGTACACGGCGGTCCGATCAAAGCTGTCCCAGACCCAGTATTTTCCGTCCTTGTCGGGGATCACCGGAATCTCGTCCGCATCCACCGCGCCGCCAAAGGGGACATGGAGCTGCTTCACCGTCTCGCCGTCCTTCACAAAGGTCACGATCGTATCGGAAAAGAGCGCGGCGTTCCCGGATCCCGTAAGCAGCGCATCATATGTGACGGGTTCCGCTTTTCCGGCATAGCTGATCCCGTCGACGCCGCCATAGACGGTACTGCCGGACGCGGTCGCGAAATAGTTCTCGCGAATCTCCCCCTCATATGCACCGCATATCGCTCCGGCACGCTCCGACGCGGTATCGATGGCAACAAGCGCATACGACCCGGTCACAGTCTCCGCACGACCCGCAATGCCGCCGATGTAGTTTTTTCCGGACAAATTGACGCGGGAGAGACAGTTTGCGATCGTCCCGGCGGAGTATCCGGCAATCCCGCCGACATAATCCCCCTCCGTGCTTTGGATCGTACCGCCGCTCACACCGCTGCTGATCCGTCCATAATCCATGTTGCCGGCAATTCCGCCGACGCCGGCGTACTTTCCCGTCACCGTAGCATAGTTTTCACAATCCATGACGACGGCATAGATGAGGTGCTTCGCGCTCTTTGAAAGCAGTCCCGACAGATGCAGATCGTTCTCCATATCCAGTGCAATGTCCACGGAGATATTGCCGACGATCCCGCCCGCATTGTAATCGCTTTCGATATTGCCGCTGTTTTTGCATTTTTCCGTCACGCCGTCCGTGTAGCGCGCTTCCTCGTCGGACACGTCATCGCGATAGGTTTCCGGATCGGTGCTGACATCCGTCACGGTATCCGCCAGATCGATCAGTACGCCAAAGGTACGGTACAGCTGATCCGACAGCGCGCGCAAATCGTTGATAAGCAATTCGGACGCAGCGGTATCGACAAGGATATTCACACTTGCGGACAGGTTTTTTAATTCCGTAAACAGCGTAGTCTGCGCCGTGGAAAAGCGTTCATCGATCCGGACAAACTGAATCGGTTCCTTGGCGGCAAAGGTGGAAACCAGGCCATTTGCCGCATTTGCCGCACGGTCGAGAGAATTTACCGCTGTGGTGACGGATGCGGTGGCGGCAGAAACGGCTCCCAACGCGGCAGAAAAATGTTGAAGGGCGATATCCGTGTACTGCTTTGCCTCACTTGCGGTATCGAGTGCCTTGGACACATCCCCGAACGTGTATGCCATATGGTCCATCGCCGCGCCGAAATCGCCCAATGCCTCTGACAGTGCGCGGACATCCATTTCTCCGATCACACTGCCGATCGCGCCGGAGACGTTTCCAAGCGTGGTACCGAGACGGGACAGATCCTCGTTGATCCCCGGGATCCCGATGCGCAGATCCTCAAGCATTTTCTTCATACCCTCGCCGAGATACGTGAAGGAATGGATCGCACCGTACAGAGAATCGGCAGACGCACGGATGGTCTCGGAAAGCTCCGCCAGAGCACTCTCCAAAAGCGCCTTGTCCCCGGTGAGGATATATTCGCGCACCGCCTCGCCAAGAGCCGCAAAGGCTTCACTGACCGCCATCAGATCATCATTGAGGTTTGTGAGATTGTCCCGGAGCGCGGTTAGAAACGCGTCGTAATAGTAAGTGCCGTCGGTGTAAAGATTGTCTATGAGAGCGGAGATGTCCTGCGAGGCGGTATTTACGGCTCCCGCCAGCTCCTGAAAGGACAGGGAGAGAGCCTGCATCGCGGCATACATTGCATCCGGGTCGCCAAGGGAGCGTTTGAGGGCATAGAAGCCATCGGAGACCTCCGTCAGAGAGACCTCCATGGTGGAAAACGCACCGGACAGAATCGACATGGACGCATGCAGACAATCGAGAGCCGGTGTGACACCATCGTCCACGGATGCCTTCAATTCATCGGTAAAAACCGCAATGTCCGCCGACGCCGCGTTCAGATCGTCAAAGAAAAGGGTGAAATCGTCGGAGATTGCATCCATTCCGTCAAGAAATTCGGATATACGCAGACTGACCTCATTGATCGCGTCGATGTTGCCGTTTGCAAAATCCGTCGTCGCGGTCAGCATTTCGTCCAGTGCCGCCTCTGCCGCATCCAGATGACCGATGCTCGTTTTCATCTCCTCGGAGAGCGTGTTCGACTGCATTTTCACGTCGTCGAGCAGGGTGTTTGTGCGCTCCTGCAAGGTGTTCAGCGCATCCCGCAGAGAGGTCAGCGCATCCTCGGAAACGACCCACGCGGTGTACGGCTCCATTTCCCCAACGATGCCGCCTGTGTTCCGCCTGCCATAGACGACGCCGGTATTTTCACAGGCGCGCACAGTTCCGCCATGCCGACCGACGATGCCGCCAATGTTGTAGCCGATGTGGATGTAGCCGACGGTCCCGGTGTTTTTGCAGTCACGGATTGCTCCGGTGGAATAGCCCGCGATGCCGCCGATGTCCTTGACGGTATCCGTGATCTCTGTCAGCTCCGCCGTTGACCGAACGCTCAGAACGCTGTCCACTACCGTAGAGGCAGAAAATTCCATCGGTACCGTATTGATATCCGCGCCGTTCTCGGAGGCAAAGACGCTGCCCGCATTTTCCCCGGCAATCCCGCCGATTTTCGTTTTTCCGGTGACGCTGCCTGTGACACGACAATCTGTAATGATCCCGGTGGAATCGTTGTATCCGGCAATCCCGCCGACTGTGGTCTCTCCCGCGACGCTTCCGGAGAACGTACAGCCGATGATGGTTCCGCTGTTCTGCCCCGCAATGCCGCCGACCTTTTCCCGGATCCCGTCCGGTGCGACCGTACCTGTTATATGCAGATTTTTGATCTGCCCGCCGCGACCCACATGGCGGATGAAGCCGAGTGTGGAGCCGCTGTAGTCGATTTTCAGGTTGCGGATGGTATGTCCGCCGCCGTCAAAGGTGCCGCTAAACACCGGAATGCTCGTGTACACGATGTCTGCAAGATCGATGTCGTTCGCCAGTACCACCGTTTTTCCGTAGGACCAGGTATCGAGTGTACACTTATCCGCAAGTGCGAGAAGCTCCGACGCATCATGGATCACAATTGTTGCTTCCGTCACAGGTGTGGGTGCGCCAGAGCCGGCATCCGCTGCCGCACTGTCGTTCGTGCCCGTGGTTTCGATGACGGCGGATTCCGCTTCAAACGATGTGCCGTCTTCATCAGCAATGGCTGTCGCGGCAAGGGAGAATAGGAGCGAAAAGAGAAGGAGGAGAGAGGTAATTCGTTTCATTGGGCGTCGTCCTTATCGTGCATGGAAAGATGAAGCGTAAAGGTGGTTTTCGTATTCAGTTTGTCCGTCAGATAGATGAGCTGCGGCAATGCGGTCATTACCAGGATCACAGAGATGAGCGCACCTCTGCCCAGTGCCATACCGATGGAGGCGATATAGACCTCCGTGGACATATACGCGATGAGGAATCCGGCGGTGATCATGATGGTGCCGGAGGTAAAGATCGTGGCAAAGCTCTGTTTGACGGCTTCCGCAGCGGCTTCCTTCGGCGGCATTGTCTTTTTCAGGTCGTTGAAGCGGCTCATCATGACGATGGCGTAGTCAATGGTCGCACCCATCTGGATCGCCGATACAATGAGATACGCGATAAAGCTGATGCTTTCGCCGCTCAGGAACGGGAACGAGAAATTGAGCCAGATGCTGCCCTGAATCACGAATACGAGCAGCAGCGCGCCGGTCACGGACTGGAACGTGAAGAGTAAGATCACATATACGAACACGATCGAAAGCAGGCTGATGAGCGAATTGTCGCTGGAGAAGGTATCCTTGAGGTCCCGCGCACTGGTAATATCGCCAATGACCAGGGGCTCGCTGTCCGGATACCGTTCGTCCGTGATCTCGTGGATCTTTTCCACCAGCGCAACGCTGTCCTCTCCCTCGACCGGCAGATGTACGGTAAAGACAAGACGACTCCAACTTTCCCCACGCAGCTGCAGCAGTGCTTTCTCAAGTGTTCCGCGCAGCTCTGTCACCTTATCGGCATTCTCCCCTGTCAGTGTGACCACGCCCTCGTCCATCATCTGGAACATATAGAGGAACATATCGATCACAGGCACCTGATATTCGGCGGCATTGTTGAAAATCGGCGTATAGTCCTTGTTGGACAGCCCATATGCCTGATATAGCAGCATAGCCATCTCTACATCGATGCCCACCAGCTCGGAGAACATCCGCGGCGTGTACAGGTCGGTCAGCACATAGCCCGGTTCCACCTCGGTATTGGCAAGACCGGTCGAAGCGGATACGGGATCGAGAGCCTCCACCGCGCGCAGAATCTCTTTTTCGCTTTCATAATCGCCGCGCGGCACCAGAACGGCAATGGTCGTTTCATCGGAGAAGGTCGCGTTGATCTTTTCATCGATGATGTACCGTTCCGATTTGGTGATCGGGATGACGGTCTTATCGGAGAAGGCATACGGGCATTTGCCGGAACAGTAGATGCCGATCGGAATGAGAAGCAAAAAGAGGACGGAGAAGGTCCATCTGAAGCGGATGAGGAAGCTGCCCCATGGGCGCAGATTCGGCACCAGAGAGCGGTGTGTCGTTTTCTCCAGCGGCTTGTGGAAAAGTACGATCAATCCGGGCATCAGCAAAAAGATGGTGATGAGACTGAAGAAAATGCCCTTGATCAGGACGATGCCGAGATCGTAGCCAAGCTTGAACTGCATGAACGTCAATGCGACAAGACCGGAAATCGTCGTCAGGCTGGAGGAGGAAATCTCAATGATCGCCTTGGCAAGCGCAGCCGTGATCGCCTCGCGGGTATTGCCGAAGCGTTCAAACTCCTCCTGATACCGATGGCATAGGATAATGGCATAGTCGATCGACAGGGCAAGCTGTAGAATGATTGCAACGGAATTGGTGATGGAGGAGATGGTGCCGAGCAGATAGTTGGTACCCATATTGAGGACCGCGGATACGCCGAAGCACATCATGCAGACCGCCACCTCAAAGTAGCTGACGGAGGTGAACGTCATGACGACCACGATCACCAATAGTGCGATGGCGACGATCCCGCCCATTTCGTTCATGACCTGTGTGGATACATCGTAGCCGATGGTCGTCGATATGTACGTGTCGTAGCCCGCCAGCACTGTATTGACCGCCTCCAGTGCCGCCTCTGCCTCCGCTGTTTCCTCATTGCAGTCGAGAGAGATCGCAAACAGCGCGGAAGAATTGGCGTAGTGTGCGGTCGTATCGTCAAAGGAAACGCCGAAAACGTGATCGATCTCCGCGAGTGCATCCGACAATTCCTGTGCCGTATCGAGCGTGATGTTCGACACCATAGCACGGATGGTCGCAAACGTCTCGAATTCGTCCTCCATGATGGTCAAACCGCGCCGGGTCTCAATATTGGACGGCAGGAACGCGGTAATGTCGGTATAGACCTTGACCTTCGGTATGCCGATCACAGAAAACACGAGCATTGCAAGAAACAAAAGATATACAATATATCTGCCATGTACAATCGCAGACGCAATCTGCTCCATGACGTTCTTTTTGGGGGTGCTGTTTTCTTCCACAAGTTCCTCCGGGCATCGTATATTTCGTGGAAATCTCCGGCGGCATTGTGTGCCATTCGGTCGGAAATTCCCTTGACAACTGTCGAAAAACAAGCTATACTTATTATAGCGAAACGCGCCCGGACCGTCAAGATGCAATATCGGTCTCTGTGTTGTTTTATCGACAATTTTACAAAATGTGTCCAAAGAAAAAGGAGAATTTTCTATGAACAAAAAAGGCGATGAGAACCGCAGCGTCCGGCACACAAAGGAGAAGCTCCAAAAGAGTCTCATCACCTTGATGGAAGAAAAACAGATCACGAAAATCACGGTCAAGGAGCTATGTGATCTGGCAGACGTCAACCGCGGAACCTTCTATTGCCACTACACGGACATTTACGATATGCTTGCTCAAATGGAATCCGCGTTTTTTATTGCGTTTGAAGCAATCTTCGACACCTGTCCGGGTACCTCCTATTCCGCAAAGCTGACCAGGAATTACCTGCTTGCCTTTTTCTCCTTCACCTATGAGAACCGTGATTTCTGCCGGGTACTGTTTGGTCCGAACGGCGATATGGCATTTGTGGAGCGAATGAAGCGGTTCGTTCACGACAAATGCTGCTCCTACTGGCGCGATTTGAATCCACAGTTGGATCGCCGGAAGTACGACAGCTTCAACGCGTTCATCATCAACGGCTGTGTCGGGATTCTGGCGGAATGGCTGGACAGCGATATGGAGGAAGCTCCGGAGGAAATTGCCGATACTGCCGCGAAGATCGTGTCCTCCAGTATCCGCGCGTATATCGTTCCCTAAGGACACTCTACAGCATTGGAATTTTCGCGTCGAAAAGCCTGCGCATACATGGTTTTTCGCATAACGTCTTCAAAAGTCGAAAAAGCTCTCCCCATGCCATCGTATGGACAGCACATAGGGAGAGCTTTCGCATTGTATCTATTCGATTCCGAAGAAATTACTTGTTCTCTTCCGTCTTGCTCTGCTTTTTCGAGAGCAGTACATTTGTGAGAATGCCGAGGATCAGAGCGCATGCAATAGAGGTGAGTTTGATCTGTCCGAAGGTAAGGCACATATTACCGATACCGGTGATGAGAATGACGGACACAACGAAGAGGTTCTTATTGTCGCCGAGATCCACGGTCTGGATCATCTTCAAACCGGATACCGCGATGAAACCGTACAGGGAGATGCACACACCACCCATGACGCAGGACGGGATGGTTGCAAGGAAGGTGACAAACGGTGCCACGAATGCGGAGAGGATGGCAAGGATTGCGGTGGTGAAGATGGTCACAACAGACGCGTTGCCGGAAATCGCCACACAGCCGACGGATTCGCCATAGGTCGTGTTCGGGCAGCCACCGAAGAACGCACCGATCGCGGAGCCTACGCCGTCACCAAGAAGGGTGCGGGACAGACCGGGATTCTTCAGAAGATCCTGTTCAATGATGGAGGAAAGATTCTTGTGGTCGGCGATGTGCTCCGCGAATACAACAAACGCTACCGGAACATACGCGACGGCGAGTGTGCCAAGGTAAGCAGGTGTGATGCCGCTGAAGCCCTTGAACGCTTCCACAAAGGTGAAGTCGGGAACCCACTGCATATTGGCAAACTTGGAGAAGTCTACGATCTTCATCGCGTCGATACCGGCTGCGTTGCCGATAACGGTGAAGATGGTTGCAAGGACATAACCGGAGGCGATACCAATGATGAACGGGATCATTCTCGTCATTTTCTTACCGTATACGGAGCAGATCATAACAACCGCGAGGGTAACCAGGGCGCAGAGGAGGCAGAGCAAACCATGCGCGTTCATGATGTAGGTGGAGTTGGCGGTATCGTACTCGATGGCACCCATGCTGCATCCAACCGCGTCCTTTACGGCATTGGCGGCGAGAGACAGACCGATGATCGATACGGTAGGCCCGATAACGACAGCCGGCATGAGCCTGTCGATCCAGGCAACGCCCGCGACCTTGACGACGATGGCGATCACGACATACACGAGAGCCGCGAACAGGGCGCCGATGATCAGTCCGAGATAGCCGACCTGTACGGATGCCGCGCCGCCGAACGCCGCGAACATAGAACCGATGAATGCGAACGAGGAGCCGAGGAATACCGGGCTCTGGAACTTCGTGAACAGCAGATACACGATCGTGCCGACACCCGCACCAAACAAAGCGGCAGACGCGGACATGCCGTTGCCTACGATAGCCGGCACCGCGATGGTTGCGGCCAAAATCGCGAGCATCTGCTGTAAGGAGAACGCAAGCACTTGTCCAAACTTGGGTTTGTCTTTTACGCCGTAGATGAGTTTCATTTGCTTTTCCTCCGGAATTTTATGTAATGGAATGTTGCGCTGTGTTAGGGTTCCTTCCGTTCATAGAGCTCCACGGCGTATCTGCCGTCATACTCCTTCACGGATACCGATACGACCTCATTGTGCGAGGTTGGAATGTTCTTCCCCACGTAATCGGGGCGGATCGGCAATTCCCGATGACCACGGTCAACCAGCACGGCAAGCTGAATACACGCCGGTCTGCCATGTGCGAATACGGCTTCGATGGCGGCGCGTGCGGTTCTGCCGGTGTAGATCACGTCGTCCACAAGTACCACCTTTTTGCCGGTGATGTCCACGGGGATCCGACTGCCGGTCGTTTCCGCCACGGGATGCAGCTCCCGCAGATCGTCTCTATATAAGGTTATGTCCAGTTCTCCGACCGGTACCTCCGTACCCTCGAATTTCTGGAGATTTTCGGCAAGCATATAGGCAAGCGGAACCCCACGCCGATGGATCCCGACCAGGCACAATTCCTCACAGCCGCGATCTCTCTCAATGATCTCGTGCGTGATTCTGGCAAGCGAACGGCGAATGGCGGCTTCATCCATGATCTCCGACTTTTTCTGTAGCATCCGTTGTTCTCCTCCCTGTCTTATCTTCTCTCTCTCTGGATCTCGGTCTGTAGTCAGGCTTGTCTGGACGAAAAAGTGCTCTGCCACGATCGCTTTTTCGTCCCCGATGCACCCCATTTGCTCCGCATCCGTTTTTCCTGCCGCTGCCACGCGATAATATGGAAAAACGTCCATGCAAAGAAAAAAATCCTGCCTGCCACGACAAGATTTTCAAAACAACCGACTTCGCAGGCGCACTGTCCTGTTCCGTCCACTCCATTGCCGCCACCACTGTTGTCACACAAGCGCGCGCAATGACCCTGATTTTCCAAATCTTTCTGGCATCTCTGTACCACTTAAAAGCTCTGGGTATATTATAGCAGAAAGTGCCGTATTTTGTAAATATACATTTCCGACAAACTTTCTTCCCTTCCATGGCAGAATTTGTACGGTGCCGAAGCCATTCACAGAATCCGCTCGTACGCCACGCGTTTGTCCCCTCCTGCGAGATAGATCACGCCGCAATAGACGAATCCGTTTTTCGCAAGCATTTTTCGCATGGCAAGATTCCCCTCATGCGTATCGATGCGCAGACTCAGCTTTCCCTTCCCCCGCGCCAGCTCTGCAAGATACGTCATCATCCGCGACGCACATCCGGTCCCTCTTGCCCACGATGCACATGCCACCCGATGGACCGCCGCGTACTCTGTACGGGTACAGGTCAGCCATGCGCCGTCCTCGATCCTGTCGTAGGTATGCTCCACACTGGTTTCACCGGGCTTGCCACACAGAAGCGCGGCGGCACAATCGATCCGTTCTCCGGTCATGCCGATCCACAATTCGTCCCGTCTTATGTCGTTCTCTATATCGGACACGCGCGGATACCCATCCTGCCACTGATCGATAGAAAACGCCGCAATCGCCGCCCTTGCATCTGCGTACAATGCGGCAAGCCGCTCGATCTGCGCCTCTCCTGCCTTTTGAAACTCCATTCTGTTTTCCTCTCTCGTCCGGGATTTTTGAAAAGTATAGCACAAATCCGCGAAAATAGCAAGAAGCTGCACCGATTTTTTGCATACATCTTGCATTTTCACGCCGCATTCTCTATAATATAGAAAAAACTTAAGGCAGGTAGCAATATGGAAACCGGACTGATTTTCAATATACAGAAGTTTTCAATCCACGACGGCCCCGGCATACGCACGAATGTCTTTCTGAAGGGCTGTCCCCTCCGTTGTCTTTGGTGCCACAATCCAGAGGGACTGGAGGCAGCGGCGGAGATCGAATACGAACCGATCAAATGCATCGGGTGCGGCTGTTGTGCGGCGGTATGTGCCTGTCACACGCTCTCCGCGGAACACGGCCATAGCTTTGACCGCACAAGCTGTATCCGCTGCGGAAAATGCGTGGATGCCTGTCCCGCAGGCGCACTCTCCTTTGCCGGCACCCGCATGACGGTCGAGGAGGTACTGAAAAAGGTGCTGTCCGACAAGCCGTTTTACGAAAAAAGCGGCGGTGGGATGACGCTGTCCGGCGGGGAGCCGCTCTTTCAGCCGCAATTTGCCGCCGCGCTTCTCTCCGCAGCACACGCGCATGGGATCCACACCGCCATCGAAACATCCGGCTTTTCCACCGGGGAGGTCTTTGTATCCGTGATCCGCCACGCCGATCTATTGCTTTTTGACTACAAAGCAACCGGAGAGGACGAACACCGCCGATTGACAGGCGTCCCACAGCAGCCGATCCTCGACAATCTCTTACGCGCGGACGAATGGGGCGCGGAGATCCACCTGCGCTGTCCCATCATCCCCGGATGCAACGATACAGACGCGCATTTTTCCGCCATTGCCGCGCTTGCCGATCGGTACAGCCACATCACCCGCGTGGATCTGGAGCCGTATCACGCACTTGGAACCGGAAAGGATGCAAAGCTCGGGAAGGAACACCGATTTGTCACCACCATGCCGGACAAGGCGTGGATGGTATCTGTGCGGGACAGGATCGCTGCACAGTGTGATACGCCTGTGTATGTAAACTGAGCCTCCTCTGATCCATCAAAGACTCATACGGCGCGGATGCAGGGCGTTTTGACGCAGGTTCCCCTGCAGGCAGAGTCTTCCCCCATCATGCCGAACCCAAAAAATCCCGGGACGCACCCTATGGTACATTCCGGGATTTTTCGTATATAGCTTAGTGGGTCAGGAGCAGCATAGCGATAAAGAGGATCGTGACGACCCAGGTTGCCGCCTTGATTTCCTTTGCCTTGCCCGTGAACAGGCTGATGACAACATGGGAAATCAGACCAAACGCGATACCGTAGGAGATGTTGTACGCCATCGGGATCAGCGCAACGGTCATGAATGCGGGAACAGCGATCTCCGGAGTATGCCAGTCGATCTCCTTCACGCCTGCCATCATCAATACGCCGACATAGATCAGCGCGGCAGCGGTGGCGGCACTCGGAATCAGCTGTGCAAGCGGGGAGACGAACATCGCAATAAAGAAGAGGACAGCCGTTACCATGGAGGAAAGACCGGTTCTGCCGCCTTCTGCCACACCGGAGGAGGATTCAACGAACGTCGTAACGGTGGAGGTGCCGCAGATCGCACCGGTGGTGGTGGCAATCGCATCGGCAAGCATCGCACGATCCATATTCGGAACCTCGCCATCCTTCGTCAGCATATTGCCTCTTGCGCATGCGCCGTAGAGGGTGCCGATGGTATCGAACATATCGATCATGCAGAATGCGAGAGAGGTGGTTGCGATGATGAGAATGAGGTTGGCGTTGCCATGCGCCGCTGCGTATGCGGAGAAGTCAAAGCCTTCCGTGAATACTTTACCGAACGACTCGGTGCCGAATGCCTTGAACGCCTCGATCGGGCTCTCCATGGAGAAGGAGAAGTTGGCATAGAAATGCGGAACGGTCAGACCCAGGAGATAGTACAGGACCGTGCCGCCGAGAATGCCCCAGAGAACCGCGCCGCGCACGTTCTTTTTCGACATGATGGCAATGGCAAGAACGGCAGCGATGGTCACGAGCATGGGCATGATATTCGCCCAGTTGCCGGGAGTCAGCAGGTTGAAGGACGCGAGGGTGACGCAGGTGGAGGAGCTGTTCACGATGATTCCGGCATTCTGGAGACCGAGGAACGCAATGAAAAGACCGATACCTGCGGGAATCGCAACACGGACGGACTGCGGGATCGCGGTGAAGATCTTCTTGCGCAGACCGGTTACGGTCAGAAGGATAAAGACCACACCATCGATGAGGACAAGGACAAGACCGTTTGCATAGGTCATGCCGAAGGTCACACATACGGTATAGACGAAGAAGGCATTGATACCCATACCGCTTGCCTGCGCGAGAGGCAGGTTGGCAAGCAGACCGATCAGGACGGTGCCGATTACAGCGGAGATGGCGGTCGCAATGTAGATCGCACCATAGGATACGCCGAGTACGTTTGTGCCGTCTCCGAACGGATTTGCGAACATATTCGCGTTGACCATCAGGATGTACACCATGGCGAAGAAGGTGGTAGCCCCTGCCATGATCTCCGTGCGGACATTTGTGCCGTTTTCACGGAGCTTGAAGAATTTTTCCATGGGCTTATATAGTCCTTTCTGCAATGAGATTTCGGGTGCCGCTCTTCCACGATTTTCCAAAAGCCGCAGATTTCGACAGCATCCTTTCACGACTCTTTCATTATATCGCAAAATCAGGAAAAGTCAATAGCGCGAAACAGAGAGGAAACGGTACCGCGCGGGCAAAACTTTGTGCAAAATCCCGTCAGATCACCTTATTTACAGAATTTGCTCCCAGAGACAGTGCTTTTTCATTCATTGCGACCAGCTTTTGCGGGACCATCTCCCGGATCCTCTCGCACAACTCCGCTGTGGTCAGCCCGATCGCGCCGGAGGCGGATGCCGCACCGAGGAGAGCCATATTGAGTACCCGCACGCTTCCGCACGCCTCTATGATCTTCCGCCCCGGCACAACAGTGAGACGTACATTCTGGTTGCGCAGATACGAGAGCATTTCCGCGCCGGTGTAATCCGTATCCGACAGCGCGTCCGTCACCGGCTTGATCGCCGTATCCGACACGATCACGAATCCGTCTTTTTGGAGCAGCGGCAGATTCCGGCATGCCTCCGCCGGTTCAAACGCGATAAGCACATCCGCCATCCCGCGCGGAATCAGGGGAGAGACCGTCGTTCCATCCCCGCCGAGTCGCACATGACTGACCACGGATCCGCCCCGCTGCGCCATACCGATCGTTTCCGCCGTCCGCACCATCTCCCCACGCCGGATCGCCGACTGTGCCAGGATTTTCGACGCAAGCACCGTTCCCTGTCCGCCGACGCCTGCCAAAATGATATTACGCATCTTTCACTCCTCCTTTGCGGTCGTTATCGCTTTTACCGGGCAGATCCCGACGCACAGACCACAGCCATAGCACAGCCCCGGATCGATCGCCGCTTTTCTGCCATCACCGGATTTC
>USGH01000027.1 GCA_900554225.1 uncultured Eubacteriales bacterium
AGTCTTCCCCAGTATAGATGTACAACGACCTGCACCGCAACGGACGATGGGTTCACGTTCCAAATGACGCTTCTGACCGACGACGGCAAGCTCCGATTGGCAGGAGATGTGACCTATACATTCCGGGATGGGCTACTTTCCGCATATACGCCTGTGGAGACGATTCTGCCGGAGGGAGAACCGCATACCTCTGATGAGCCCACTGCGTCCCTGTCCGATCACCCGTCATTGCTGCGTATCGGCCATTCGACGATGGAAAAGCCGGTTTTGACATATCCTCCATTTGACTGCATTTTTTGTTGCAAAACACTTGAATTTTATAAAAAGATCGTGTATACTATAGGCAGAACATTCTTTCTTGCGGCAAAAGGAGCAAAGCAATGAAAAAGTGGTACGATGAGGAATATACGTTTACCATAGATGTGGTCGGCTATCTGCGCGGCGATAAAACAGAGGGCTACTGCCGCAATGGGGAGGAGATCGGTGATCGGTACATATCCACCTACGGCAGTCCGGTGAATGCGGCGGGGTGCGGGATCTGTCCGAAAACGATGCTCCTGCTCTTTCCGCTCATGGAGGCGATCCGCAGCGGTGGGGATCTGCGTCTGCTCGGCGGCGAAGGACCATACGAAAAAACCGTGGTCTGTCCGGATGGATGCGTACTCTTCCGTCTGCGCGCGGAGAAACAGGATACGGAAAGCGGCAACTTCTTCACCAGCAGTGCGCTGCACCATGAAGGCACAGCTGTGGACGATATGGTCACAGAAAAATGACGGATCCGGGACAGCTTTCTCTGTTTGGCATGGAAAGCGAGGCGGCAGCACCGCGTCAGGCACGATTTTGGAGCTGGAATCCGTGGCACGGCTGCACAAAGGTATCACCGGGCTGCCAATACTGCTATGTGTATCGCAACGATGCACGCTATGGCACGGTGGCGGCGTCCAGTGTCTGCCGGAAAAACGCGGATTTTGATCTGCCGCTCCGGCGCGGTCGGAATGGAGCATACAAAATCCCGTCCGGTGCCACGGTTATGACCTCGTTCACCTCCGATTTTCTCCTTGCCGATGCCGACGAATGGCGCGCGGACTGCTTCCGGATGATGCGTAGTCGCTCCGATCTGCACTTTGTCTTTTTCACCAAGCGGATCGAACGGTTATCTGCCTTTCTGCCGGACGATTGGGAAGCGGGCTACGACAATGTGACCATCGGCTGCACCTGCGAGGATCAGATTCGCGCGGATATGCGGCTGCCGCTCTTTCTCGCCCTGCCGATTCGCCGCCGCTGGATCGTCGCGGAGCCGCTGCTCACCCCACTCTCGTTATTGCCGTATCTCACCGCGGCGGATGCACCGATTGCGCAGGTGACGGTTGGCGGAGAATCGGGGGAACAGGCGCGCTTGTGTGAATACGATTGGGTGCTGTCGATCCGGGAGCAGTGCCTCTCTGCCGGGGTGCCGTTTTCCTATCACCAGACCGGCGCACGTCTCAAAAAGGATGGCAGGGAGTACAGAATCCCGCGGAAATTGCAGCAAATACAGGCAAAAAAGGCGGGACTGGATACCCTTTCTGACGCGATCGACAGTTCTGACGATGCGAGGAGACTATGATACACATAGAGAAAAACACACTCACGGCACCGCAGTTCCATACGCTTTATACCGCTGTCGGTTGGGACGCACCGGAGATCTGTCAGATCGAGCGGGCACTGACGCATTCCATGGCGGTCTTTTCAGCCTATGACGATGCGGATCCGTCATGTCCGGTCGGGATGGTGCGGCTTTTGGGAGACGGCGGAATGTCCTTCTATCTGAAGGATTTTGCCGTATTGCCGTCCTATCAGCACAACGGGATTGGTTCCCTGCTTATGGAGGCGGTGGAGGAGACCATTCATGCCATGCTCGAGGAGGACTGGGCAGTCTCCCTCGAATGCATCAGCACACCGGATGCGGTTCCGTTTTACGAAAGGCACGGCTTTGCACCACGCCCCAACGAATGGGACGGTCCCGGGATGCTGCGTATGCTCCGAAAGACCGCAGAAGAGACGAAATGAGAATGCAGAGCCATGCGGCATAAAACTGTGGTCCGGAACGACTGGTAACGCATCCCATGAGACCCTGCGGCATACAGAGGAAAATCGTTGAGATTTTGTTGAAGGACTTGACAGGTAAACGATCGTTTGCTATACTATAGGTAAACGATCGTTTATTTTTTTGGGTATGGGAGGGATGCAGATGCAGGACACGAAGGAGAAAATTCTCCGTACCGCACTCCTGTTGTTTGCCCGTGATGGCTACGAGGCGGTGTCGGTCAGCATGATCGCCGGGGAGCTGGGGATCACCAAAGGCGCGCTGTATAAGCATTACGAGAACAAACGAGCAATATTGGAGTGCATTGTCGCACGGATGGAAGCGGAGGACGCACAGCGCGCCACAGCATACGCGGTACCTGTCGGAACGGTCGATGCGATGCCATGCGCGTATCGGGACAGCGAAACGGCAGATCTGCTGTCGTTCAGCCGTGCGCAGTTTGTCTATTGGACGGAGGATCCGTTCGCGTCGGCATTCCGGCGGATGCTGACTCTGGAGCAGTACCGCGATCCGGAGATGCGGCGGCTATATGACATGTATCTTGTCGCCGGGCCGCTCAGGTATGTCACGGATCTGCTGACAAGCTGGGAAATCCCACACGCGGCGGAGCTGGCACTGTCCCTCTATGCGCCGATGTACTTTTTATACACTGCCTACGACAATGCGCCAACGGACAAAGCGCGGATACACACGCTGCTCGATGGGCATCTGACGGAGCTTGGCAATCAGATCGCGACGGAGAGAGAAAAAAAGAATACACAGTGACTACGGAAGCAAAGCATTGGACAGAATACCGTATCCGCAGTGCTGTACACTGAAAATATCCATACAGAGGAAAGAAGGCATATCAAAAATGGCTATACACATTCGCAGAGAAGCCCCAGCAGACTATCGTACCGTGGAGGAGCTGGTGCGGGAATCGTTCTGGAACGTCTATCATCCCGGCTGCACGGAGCATTATGTCCTGCACCGCTATCGGAACGAACCCGATTTTGTACCGGAGCTTGATCTGGTGCTGGAAAAGGACGGTGAGATCATCGGGCAGGTGATCTATGTGAAATCCAAAATCGATCTTGCAGACGGAAGCACGCTGCCTGTGATGACGTTTGGCCCGATCGGAATCGCACCACAGTACAAACGGCTGGGCTACGGGATGCTGCTGCTCGCTCATTCGATGGAAATTGCGGCGAAAATGGATGCCGGTGCGCTGTGTATCACGGGCAACATTCTGTTCTACGGCAAATCCGGCTTTGCACCGGCATCTCAATTTGGCGTGCGGTATGCGGATGCAGATCCGGCGGACGCTGTGGTGCCATATTTTCTCGCAAAGGAATTGCCCCCCGGCTACCTCAACGGTGTGCGCGGTACATACCACGATCCGGACGGCTATTTTGTCGCCATGCGGGAGCCGGATGCGTTTGCACGATACGAAAGCACGTTCCCACAAAAGGGAAAAATGCGCCTGCCGGGTCAGCTGGCATAAAGAAAGTACGCACCACACAAAAAAGCACAGGGAATCCAGAGATTGCGGATACCTGTGCTTTTTTTGTATGTATGCTGTGGAGCGGACTGTGTGCTTTACACATTCACACCGGAAATACTCGAATCGTTCCGCGTTCTGGTGATGAAACGAATATATGGTGTATACCGCAAAAACAGCCTGAAATCAGCGTTTTTCCAACTTTTCGAGGATCCGGCGCGCCACATAAATCCCGCTCGCGGAGGCGTGAGAGAGGGAATGGGTCACACCGGAGCCATCGCCGATCACGTACAGTCCCTTGTGGATCGTTTCGAGATTCTCATCGATTTCGACCTGCATATTGTAGAACTTTACCTCCACACCGTAGAGCAGCGTGTCGGGATTGGCGGTACCGGGTGCGATCTTGTCCAAGGCATAGATCATCTCAATGAGTCCGTCCAGGATCCGCTTCGGCAGCACGAGGGACAGATCTCCCGGCGTGGCAGCAAGTGTGGGTTCGACCATTCCCTCCTCAATCCGCTTTTTCGTACTCCGTCTGCCGCTGATGAGATCACCGAACCGCTGGACGATCACACCGCCGCCAAGCATATTGGACAGCCGCGCAATGCTCTCGCCATAGCCGTTGGAATCCTTAAACGGTTCGGAAAAGTGCTTGGCGACCAGAAGCGCGAAATTCGTGTTCTCCGTCTGCTTTGCCGGATCCTCATAGCTGTGTCCGTTTACGGTGATGATGCCGTTTGTGTTCTCCGTTACGACACTGCCGCGCGGATTCATGCAGAAGGTGCGGACCGCATCCTCATAATTCCTGGTACGATAGACGATTTTGCTTTCGTACAGCTCGTCGGTCAGGTGGCTGAAGATCACTGCGGGCAATTCCACACGCACGCCGATGTCCACGCGATTGGAAACGGTTTTGATCCCGAGATGCGCGCACACGCCCTCCATCCATTTGGAACCGGAACGACCGACCGATACGATACACTCCCGGCAGGTATGCTTGCCATTGACGCTCTCGACACAGTAACCGCCGTCGATCTTTTCGATGTGGTCGATATGGGTATTGAAGTGCCAGTCCACCCGTTCGGACAGCTCGTTATAGAGATTTTCCAATACGATGTAGTTGATGTCGGTGCCGAGATGGCGCACGGACGCTTCGAGCAGATGGAGCTGATTCTGCATACAGAGCTTTTTGAAGCGTGAACCGGCTGTCGAATAGAGCTTGCAGTTTTCTCCGCCGTGGGTGACATTGATGTGATCGACGTACTGCATCAGCTCGGTGGCTTCTTTTTTACCAATGTATTCATAGAGCGTCCCGCCGAAATCGTTTGTGATGTTGTATTTGCCGTCCGAAAATGCGCCTGCCCCTCCAAATCCGCTCATGATCGCGCAGGTTTTGCAGTGACAGCAGGTTTTCACATGCACGCCGTCGATGGGACATTTCCGTTTGGCAAGCGGATTTCCGGCTTCAAACACACCGATGCGGAGATTCGGATTCTGCGTTGCCAGCTCATACGCCGAGAAAATACCGCCGGGACCAGCACCGATGATGATCACGTCATAGTCCAGATTCTTCATAAAACACCTCATATGGGAATTCTTCCATTGACAATGAGAGGAAGTTGGCTCATATTGGGGCTTCTGCACACCAAAAATATAGTATACCATGGATTTGCCGCTTCGTCAAGAGATTTGTCGTTTTTTGGTTTCACAGCCTTGTAAAATGTGCAATACGGACAATCGGGAGCCGTTTTTACGCGTTTTTTGGCAAGAATCCCACACAGGCATTGACAAAGCGATAAGAATCCTGTATAATATAGCATAGATTTTTGTGATTATCCATAAACCAAAGGAGTCTTCTCATGAAAAAATCCATAATCGTTGCCATGCTTGCTGCCATCGTTCTCTCTGCATTGTCCGCCTGTGGTGCCAAAGAGACGGATACATCAGCAAAGGACAATGCGGATCCCGCTGTCACCCAGGACGAAACGATCGATCCGGATGCCATTGTCGGTGATATTTGCACGGAATTTGCGTATCTCGACGGCTTTACGTTTACCTCCTCCTCTACGGAGCTCGGCGAATATCTGGACGACGATCTGATCCGCTCCTTCTACGGCGACGTGAACGATGTGCCGGACTTCACCAAGGTTTCCTCCTACTGCGTCTATATCGATCAGTCGGAT
This sequence comes from uncultured Eubacteriales bacterium, assembly GCA_900554225.1. Taxonomy (GTDB): domain Bacteria; phylum Bacillota; class Clostridia; order Oscillospirales; family CAG-272; genus UMGS1696. The sequence continues at coordinate 5,750 of USGH01000027.1, forward strand.
GCGAGAACCCTGAACGATGTGGGTGTATTTGTACTCGCCGACGCTTCCTATGCCGATACGCTGATGCAGTACCTTCAGGCACGGATCGACCAGAAAATCGCCAATGCTGCCAACTATCCGGATTTTGATGTGGAATCGCTTAAAAAGGCCGTTGTGAAGAAGGTCGGCAGCACGGTATATTATCTGGCTACAGCGGACGTCGATGCATTCGCCCCCATACTCAAGGAAACCATCGGATAAAGGGTCTTTTCTTCGCTGATTTTTCTATTCGCGTATCTGACGGTCACGCTGGCACTGTATTACGTCATTCCGAACATCAAATACCGGAACGTGGTGCTGTTTGTGGTCAGTATGCTTTTCTACGGTTGGGGAGAGCCGCTTTACATCATTGTAATGCTCATCTCCATCCTCGACGCATACATTTTCGGTTTCTTTATCGAAAAGTATCGTGACAACCGGAAAAAGGCGCGTATGTTCATGGTGATTTCGATCTCCATCAACCTCGTCTTCCTCCTGTTCTTCAAATACTGCAACTTCTTTATCGAGAATCTGCGTCTTCTGCCGTTTCTCACCGACGCGATCCATCCCATTGAGGGACTCAAGCTTCCGATCGGTATCTCGTTCTACACGTTCCAGATCATGTCCTACACCATCGACCTGTATCGTGGACAGACCGGTGTACAGAAGAATTTCATCGCGTTCGGCACGTATGTCACCCTGTTCCCGCAGCTCATCGCCGGTCCGATCGTGCGCTATCGGGACGTGGACGATCAGCTGACGGAACGGACGGAATCGGTGGACAAATTCGCCTCCGGTGTCCATCGCTTCATCGTGGGACTTGGGAAAAAGGTCCTCATTGGCGACGCTGCCGCCGCGATATACGAATACTTCAAGGCTGCCGGTGAAATTGAGCCTACGACGATGGGCGCGTGGATGATCATGATCTGCTACACGCTGCACATCTATTATGACTTCTCCGGCTATTCCGATATGGCGATCGGACTTGGCAAGATGGTCGGGTTTACCTTTCTTGAAAACTTCAATTATCCCTACATCGCGGATAGCATCACGGATTTCTGGAGACGCTGGCACATGTCGCTCGGCACATGGTTCAAGGAATATGTGTACATTCCGCTCGGCGGCAACCGGGTCGGCAGACTGAAGCAGTACCGAAATATCGCCATCGTGTGGTTCCTTACCGGATTCTGGCATGGCGCAAGCTGGAATTTCATCCTGTGGGGCGTATATTTCGGCGTAATCCTGATGCTGGAAAAGACGTTTTTGCTGAAGCTCTTTGACCGCCTGCCGCGTTTTGTGCGGCACATCTACGCGCTGCTCCTCATCGGAATCGGCTGGATCATCTTCTCTTATACCGACTCTGCCGCAGGATTGTCCTGTTTTGCCGCACTATTTGGGATCGGCACCAAGGCATTCGCAAATTCCGTCGTCTGGTACCAGCTCCTGCACAGCCTGCCGCTATTGACAATCGCAGGAATCGGTGCCACGCCGCTGCCCTCCAGACTGTGGAACAAGCTCGCGGAGAAAAAGCCCACGTTGTCCGGTATCGGCGGGATCGCACTTGCCATCCTGTCGTTTGTGGTGGTTGTATCGTACCTTGTGGATTCCACATTCAGCCCATTCCTATATTTCATTTTCTAAGGAGGAATATCGATGAAACGTAAATTACAGATCACACTTATATCGCTGTTCCTCTTTGTCCTCTACGGCTTCCCGATTCTCTTCGTCGTCCTGCCGGATCAGTCCTTTTCCGCAGAGGAAAACCGGAACCTGCAAACCTTCCCGGCATTTTCGGTAGAATCGCTCCTCGACGGCTCGTTCTCCTCGAAAATCAACACGTATTTCGCCGATCAGTTCCCGTTGCGCAACGGATTGGTCGGGATCAAGGGTGTGGCGGAAACTGTGCTGTGGAAGGGTGAGAACAACGGTGTCCTCCTTGGCTCTGACGGTCAACTCGGCGTGCGTCTCTTCACGATGTACAAAAGCCGCCTGGAACGAACCGCGGATATGGATTTCTACTATGCGGAAAATGTCCAGTCCGCGATCGATGGTGTCAACGCCTTTGCCGAAAGCTGTTCCCTGCCTCTTGTGACGCTGTTGCCGCCGCGTACCGTGGATGTCGCCGCCGACAGCTTTTCCTACCCGACTCTGCTGTCCGATCGTCTCCATGAACAGCTGGTCTCCGGCTTTTCATCAGACGCGCATTTTCTCGACGTACTCCCTCTGGTGCGGGACAAGCACACTGCGGGGGAATACGTGTATCTGCGCACCGCTTCCGCCATCTACACCCCGAAAAACGGCATTGATTATGTTGGCGACCAGAAAGAATGCTTTGACGGCGTTGCCGAAAAGCTGAATGCCGGCATTCAGTCCGTAAACGTTGTGGACGTAATGAAAAAGCATGCGGAAGAAGATATTTACCTGCGCACCGACCACCACTGGACTACCTACGGCGCGTATCTTGCCTACTGTGAGGTGATGCGGGAATTCGGCATGGAGGCGGAAATTCTCCCGGAATCCGCTTTCACGAAGGAAACGATCGAGGATTTCTACGGCACCACCTGGTCCAAAGCCGGCTACAAATTTGTAGGTCCGGATACCATCGAGCTGTGGTCCCTCGGAAACGACGATGATTTCACGCTGACGTTCTATTCCGCGAAGCAGGCGAAGGATGAGAATGGAAAGATCATCACTGTGCGGGAGCCGTATCAGACGATGACCTCCTTCTACAACCGGGATAAGCTCTCGGAAAAGGACAAATACGCGGCCTTCCTCGACGGAACCCACAATGAGCTGACCGTATCGAAAACAAACGGTAATTTTGGCGATCGTGAGGTACTGCTCATTGCAAAGGACTCCTTTGCCAACACGATGGTACCCTTCCTCAGCCAGCATTTCGACATTGTGATCGTCAATCTGGCAGCAAATCTTACAGATCTCTCAAGCTATATCGACCTCTACGGTGCGGACCGTGTGCTTCTCGTTTACAACTGGCAAAATATACTGGAAAACAACAATCTTGCCGCGATCCATTGACGGACAGCGTGCAGGATGGAGATGGAATGGAACGAACATATGAAAAAACGAAATCGAATGCTCTGTTTTCTCTGCGCACTGCTCCTTTTCTCGACGGTCTCCTGCGGCAAACAGGGGATCAAGGTGGATCAGGAACAGATCAAGGAACAGCTCCAGATCGCGGATCAGAAGGCAAAGGAATCCAAAGCGGCGGTAGAGGAGTCCAAACGAATCGCACGTGAGGAATCCGAATCGATCCGGAAAGCGGAGGCGGAGTCCAAACGGCTTCAGGCAGAACAGGAGCGCAAGGATAAGGAAACCGAAACACACGAGACAAAGGGTCCTGTGGAGAAAGTGATCCTCGACAAAACGGACTATGCCGCGCCCAAATTCACGCCGGAGGTATACGATCCCGCAAACAATACACGCGGTCTCAAGGTGTGGGGACTGTCCTACTCCGACGGGGATTACGCCGTGTGCTTCGGACAATGTGCGGTCGGTGCAACGGTCACCCTGGAAAACGAGGAGGGAAAATTCTCTGTCCAATCCGCCGGCGGCACATTTATGCTCCGATTCTACAGCCCTCTGGTGATGGCTGAGATCACCCTCACCCAATCGTACAACGGCGAACAGATCGGCGATCCCGTGCAGTATAAGGGTGAGGTAGCGCAGACCGACTTTGGCGACGCATGGAGTGCTCTTGCCGCGGATGGATACCAGAGCTTCTTCCACAAAATGCTTCCGGATTACATGGGCACGAATCTGCTGGACGACGCGGTCCTTGCCGATGTGACCGAACGGTATCGAGGACGGGTAGAAAAGCTGGCAACGCAGGTAGGAGACGGCTGTGAGCTGATCTGTGTGCTGGTTCCCTCCTCCATGACGACCTATCCGGAAATGGTCCCTGACATCTACGAAAAGGCGACCGGCAAGACAAAATTCGACCAGACCAAGGAAGCTCTGGAGGCAGCAGGTGTCACTGTGATCGATATGCGGGACTCCTTCAACGCCCATAAAAACGATTCTCTTCCTTTATATTATAGGCAAGACAGCCACTGGGCAGATTACGGCGCATATCTCGCCTATGTGGAGCTGTTTGACTATATCTCCGATCGGTATCCGGCTGCCACGCCGCGCAAGTTCAATGAGTTTGAATGGGAGTGGAAATACTACACCGGCGGCGATATGGCGTATTACTTCGGTTTGGACGCGGTGGAAGGCGGCACCTGCTTTGAATACACCTATCAGCGGTTCATGAATTTCGAAGTACCGCAGCAGCTCTCCGGCATTCAACGATACAAACGGCAGAATTCCATGGGCTACAGCTCCTACGGAGACGTGATCGTCAACGGCGGCACATTCAAAACCGAGCGGTCGGATCTGCCCGATGTATATGTATACCGCAATTCCTACGGCGCGCAGATGTTTGACATCATTGCCGAACGCTCCAATACGAGCTTCTTCAACCCGACGTTCACCTACGCCTTCAACCTCGCGCAAATTGCCAAAACCGCACCGGACTACGTGATCTACGTCATGTCCGAGTGGGATTTCGACAACATTCTCTACAACTGATTTTCGTGAAATCGATCCCGTTTTGAATGATATGGGGTCGATTTCTTACATTCTGATGAAAAATTCCGCAAGAAGTCATGAAATTCCCGATTTTCCCATTGACGTTCCGGAAAAAAGAAGGTACAATAGTAGTATGTTTTCACGAAACGTGTCACACGTTACATGTTATATTACGAACGCTATCCGATCTACAGGTGATCTATGAATGTAAAAACGCGTCCCACAAAACCAAACGCCCCCCAAAAAGAAAAAAGGCACAGCCTCCGGAAAAAAATAACGGAAGCCACGCCGTCCGCGCCTGCTCTGCCCATCACAGAAGCGTCGCCGGAGGAAGGATTATCCCGCGATGCTGTCCGTGAACGGATGGAAAAGGGACTGGTCAACACGCCGGTCGCCTCTCCGGTCAAAAGCGAAAAGCAGATCATCCGTGACAACTGTCTGACCTTTTTCAACCTGATTTTCTTGATTCTGGCGGTTTGCCTTGCGCTGGTCGGCTCCTTTGAGGATATGCTGTTCCTCGGCATTGCCATCACGAACACCGCCATCGGGATCTTCCAGGAGATCCGCTCCAAACGCACCATCGACAAAATGACCCTCGTCGCCTCCAAAAAGCTGAATGTCGTGCGCGGCGGGAAGATACAGCAGATCCCGTCAGAGCTTCTGGTACGGGACGACATTGTGGAATTTGCGCACGGGGATCAGATCTGCGCGGATGCCGTCGTCTGCACGGGACAGGTACAGGTCAATGAATCGCTCATCACCGGCGAGGCGGACGCGATTGTCAAAAATCCGGGCGATCCCCTCCTGTCCGGCAGCTTTGTAATCGCGGGACGGTGCAAATCCCGGCTGACCAGAGTCGGCGCGGAATCCTATGTCTCCAAATTGACATTGGAGGCGAATATGGATGCGGGTCCGGGCGTCTCCGAAATGCGCGTTGACACGGCTCATTCGCATCATCGGTATCGCGCTTGTGCCGATGGGGATCGTGCTGTTCTGCAAGCAATACTATATCCTCCATGTGGATCTGAAGGCCGCTGTGGAATCGACCGTCGCCGCCCTCATCGGGATGATCCCGGAAGGACTGTATCTTCTGACGAGCGTCGCGTTGGCACTGAGCGTACTGCGACTGGCACGGCGGAAGGTGCTGGTTCAGGATATGAGCTGCATTGAAACCCTTGCGCGTGTGGATGTGCTGTGCGCGGACAAAACCGGGACGATCACAGAGGATACCATGGAGGCTCTCGATCCGATCCTGTGCCGCGGACAGAAGGAAGAACGGATCCGCACCGTGTTGAATGCCTTTTACGACGGCGCGGATGTAGAAAACGATACGGCGCGCGCTATGGTTGCAAAATACTACAGTACCCCCTCCGCATGGAACTGCAAACGCCGGATCCCGTTCACCTCAGCCACCAAATGGAGCGGAGCGGTCTTTATCGGAGAGGGCAGCTACGTCATCGGCGCGCCGGAATTCATCCTCCAAGGGCGGATCGGCGAGGTTTCGGAGACCGTCAACGACTGGGCGGCACGTGGGTATCGCGTTGTCCTGCTTGCGGAATACGACGGCATTCCCTCCCAGACAGACGGACTGGAGCCCGCGCTTCTCACACCGATGGCGGTGATTCCTCTGTCCAACCGGATCCGTCCCGAGGCAAAGGAGACATTCCGGTATTTCGCGGCGCAGGGTGTAGCGGTCAAGGTGATCTCCGGCGACAACCCGCGTACCGTTTCCGAGGTTGCGGGTCAGGCGGGAATCGAACGCGCGGCAAGCTGGATAGACGCCGGTACGCTGTCCACGGATGAGGATTACGACAAAGCGGTCGAAAAATACACCGTATTCGGCAGAGTCACACCGGAACAGAAGCGAAAGCTGATCCGTGCGCTCCAGAAAAAGGGGCACACTGTGGCAATGACCGGCGATGGTGTAAACGATGTGCTGGCATTGAAGGATGCAGACTGCGGTATCGCTATGGCATCCGGCAGTGATGCGGCTTGTCAGGCTGCACAGCTGGTACTGCTCGAAAACAATTTCCGTACCATGCCCGCTGTTGTGGCAGAAGGACGTCGGGTCATCAACAACATTGAGCGCGCCGCCTCCCTTTTCCTTGTGAAGAATATTTTCTCGTTCCTTCTCACCTTTGTACTCCTGTTCGTCAACCTGCCTTATCCGCTCGTCCCACTCCATCTGTCTATGATCAGTGCGCTGTCGATCGGTTTCCCGTCGTTTGTACTCGCGCTGGAGCCAAACAAGAGCCGGGTACGGGGAAAATTCATGCGCAATGTACTCCGTGCGGCTCTGCCCGGCGGGATCACCAATCTCTGCATCGTGCTGCTGTTGCAGGCGTTTGTAGCGGTATTTGATTTTCCGATGGAGCAGCTCTATACCATGACCGCGGTGGTGCTGTCCTTTGTCGGTATTCTTGTGCTGATTCAGGTCAGCCACCCCATCGACTGGAAACGCGGTCTGCTCTGCGGCTTCACTGTCCTGCACGGCATATTCGAATTTGTTCCTCTTTCCGCACAAAGCGGTCTTGTCCTTAGCGTCTTACTCCTGCTCACTGTTTTCATCATGCTGTCCGTCCTCCGGATTCAGCAGTCGCTCCGGCATGGGATCCGTGCGGTACGCGTATGGTGGAAAAAGCGGCAGGATACAATGGACTTCTAATCTCGATTCTGAATAGGAGAATGTGACAATGTTCAACGCAATGTGGCTCACCCATCCGACACATCGGTATTCCGAAAACGGCCTCTATCTGTTCCGGTATACCTTTACCTTAGACGATGCACCGCGATCGGCACAAACGCATATCGCGGCGGAATCCCGTTACAAGCTCTTCGTCAACGGAGAACGCGCCGCATTCGGTCCCTGTCGTCCGTCTGCGGAGGAACGGTATTACGACACCGTAGAGCTTGCACCGTATCTGCGAAAGGGCGAAAATACCCTGTACTGCCGTGTCCTCTGTCTGGCCGACAAGAGCGACGCCGCAGCACCCCAATATCTCTTTGGCGTACTGCGAACCGGGAATCTCGCGTTGGCTATGGAGATGACGATCACGCTTTCCGACGGCACAACAAAGGTGGTACGCACCGATGGAGAAAGCGGCTGGGAATGCGCTGTGGATACAACCACGGAGATCGAGATGACACGCCGTGAGCTGTCCTGCTGCACGATCGAGGAACATGCACATGAGCAAAATATGCCGGAATGGCTCCCTGCACAGGTGCTGCTCCCCGTCCATGCCAAGCGAGAGGAAGCATATATGTACGGGATCGTCAACGATCTCTTTGTCACGCCGCGTCCGATTCCGATGCTTTATCAGAAGGAGGTTCCGTTTACCACCACGGATGGCGAATACTATATCGCGGAGGAGCTGACCTTTGGCTTTCCGGTACTGCGCGCGGCAGGTCATGGCACAGTGCGCCTGTCCTATGCGGAATCCTTTGGGGATGGCGGCGGAAAAAAGCACCGTCTCGACCGCACGCTTCCCTTCAACGGTTCTGTGGATACGATTGAGGTAGACGGAGAGACCGTGTTTGAGCCGTTCTGGTATCACACGGCACGGATCATGCGTGTCCAGATCGTTGGAGAGGTGCAGATCGAATCGCTGCGGTTTGTCGAAGTGGGGTATCCGCTCACCATTCCCTCCGATTGTGATTTCGGCACCGACGCGGACAATGCGCTGTGGAAAATCTCCGTCGCCACCCTGATGCGCTGTATGCAGGAAAGCTATGAGGACTGTCCGTTCTATGAGCAGCTCCAGTACTGCATGGACACGTCTCTCCAGATGCTCTACAACTATCAGCTCACCGACGACGATCGACTGGCACGGAAGGCGATCCACGATTTCCGCCTGTCCCAGCGTGCGGACGGTCTTCTTTCGAGCCGTTATCCGACCACGCAGGAGCAGTTTATCCCGTCGTTCTCCTTCTACTACATCTTCATGGTCGCCGAGCATTACCGTCGGTTTGGAAACCTGTCCCTTGTGCAGGAAAATCTGCGCGCCATGGACGGCGTGATCGAATGGTTCCGCGGCTATCTCGATCCGTGCGGACTGCTCACGAAAACGATGTACTGGGACTTCATCGACTGGTCTGCACCGTGGGGCGGTACACAGGGTGCTCCTTCCTGCGGCGGGCAGAAGATCGTGGCAATCGTCAGCGCAATGTATGTGTATGTTCTGCGAGAAGCGGCAAAATTGAATGTGCTTTGCGGCAGACAATCCACCGCGGACGAATATCGCACTCTTGCCGACGCCACTGCCTCCGCCATCCAGTCGCTCTGCTATCACGCGGATCGCGGTCTGTACAGCGACGATCTCCGCGGCGAATACTATAGCCAGCATATGCAGGTCTGGTGCGTGCTGTCCGGAATTGCCGAGGGAGAGACGGCACGGAGAATCATGGAAAACGCACTGACTCTGGATGCAAAATGCACCTTTGCCTACGCATATTTCTGGTTCCGCGCCCTGGAATCGGTCGGTCTGTACGACCATTCGGAAACGATGATGGATCGACTCCGCGCCCTTCCCGCCCTCGGCTGTACGACCATTCCGGAGACACCGGACGCGCCGCGCAGTGACTGCCATGCCTGGGGAGCGATCGCCATCTACGAATTTGCCGCCGTTATTTTGGGGGTGCATACCGTCGATGCCGCCAAAAAACGTATCCGCAATGCACCCTAATCGACCGAAGGAACCACGCCTGCGGTACGGTATACACCGGAATCGGCAAGGTATTTGTGGAATGGAAGAAGAAAAACGGCACCTTCACACTCCATATCCACGCGGAGGGAGAAGGTGAAAAGGAAATCTGCCTGCCGGACGGTCTGTCATTCACCTCTCTGGAGGACGACATCACCTGTACCTGCACCATCTGACAAAAAGAATTTCCCTAATGCGGGCCCCCCGATAAGCCATCGGGCATTCCTGTATCTGCTGCATTCCCAATCGTATATTCCAAAACAAAAAAACGGGAAGCCTGTCCCGGGGAGATATGCCGCAATACTGCAGCCGTGCGTATCCTCTGTCCGATGGGGTTCCCGTTTTATATTTTGCACTCTGCCTTATTCAGACAGCAGATCCATCAGTACATCCCGCAGTGTCATGGGAGTAACATGACCGCGACATACCTTCCAAAAAAGGCGCAGTGCAATATCAGGGATGGTTGTAACGTCACGCACGGATTCCGTGAGGTGGAGATTGGCGTTGTCGAGCGTGACCGTGATGCGATACGATTTTCCGCACACCGGCATATTCTCCTCGGTGAGGGTGTATGTACAGATGCCTATAGGCTCAAGTTGCTGTGTCTGTACGCACAGGTTTCGGATTTCCGATATTTGAGAGACCATCGTGTATCCTTTCCGTGGAAGGCTCCGCTTCCGCTCAACGTATTTTTGGGTTCTATGGCATACAGCATTGTTTTGGAAAACGGTTATTCCACAGGATCTGCTATGCCGTTTTCACCTTTCTATAGAATACACCCTTTCTCACGAGAATGTAATCCACAATTATGAGTATTGAGAACCTAGTTTGGTTTTTGCGAAACCATATATGGTTTTCAAGAACCATCCGTGGTTTTCAAGAACCATCCGTGGTTTTCGAAGAACCATATATGGTTTTTCAGGACTCATATATGGTTTTTCGCGAAAATATAGTCCATTTTTGACTATTTCCGTTCTCAAGCCGGGTTTTCACAGACCGTCACCCGTTTTTGCTGCCGATTGTGGATTCCGCGCTCCGACAGAAAAAATCTGTGGTTCGTCGCTCTCCGTTCGCGGTTTCATAGAAGGTCATTCTTGATATGTGTGTTTCGCCAACTTCCATTTGCTTTT
>USGH01000028.1 GCA_900554225.1 uncultured Eubacteriales bacterium
GCAGAGCCGGAGCCATTCCGCCAGACACCGAAGATGGCCGGAGTCGGTGTTCTCCATATATGCCGCACACAACGCGTGGTACAGTCTGTGCAGGTCCTCAATGGCCGTTTCCGCCGGATCGAGTATGCGCGGCAGTACAAAGGTGTCCGGCGGCAGGGTGCGTAAAAACGCGTCGATCTCAGAGATACTGTCCAGCTCGCGGCGTGTGTAGTCCATATCGTCCGCTTCGATGGCGGCAGACTGTGACCATACCACAGCAGAGGGATTTTTGAGCTGCGGATAGATAACGTATCGCTCATCCGGGAAAAAGGTGCCGACGGTGTTCTCCGGCAGCAGATACCGTGCTGTCTCCGTTTCCACGATCCGGTCACAGCCGCTTGTGAGGGTGATCTCGATCATGTTTTGCCGGTGGTCGATCACGTTCCGGTTCCTGTCGGTCAGCGTATCGGTCAGACTGCACACAAATGCCATACGCGGCAGACTGCGGAAGTGTACGGTGTAAAGAATCATAGAGTGACAGTTGCTCCTCCTTGGCGGAAAATGACTTTTTCTATAGATTTTATACCATCCGGCTTGAAATTTCAATGCGTTTTCCAAAAAAATCACGGAAAATTACCGCCTATTACGGATCTGACCGTTTGTCAGGCAGAAAAAACGGAGTATAATGTAAGAAAAATTTCGTGGCATCTGCCGGAAAGGATTTTCAAAAATGTTTTTTTCGATACATAAGCCTGCAATGAAACGTACCTGCATCCTCATATGGATCGCCGCCATGCTGCTTTCCGCCTGCGGACAGGCAAAGGGGACTACAGAGACAGAAACAGAACCTGGTACCGACACGGAAGCAGTGGTCGAAACCGAAGCGGAAACAGAGACCACCCGTATGGACGTGGACGACGGTCTGCCGGAAGCGGATTTTGAGGACAGATCGTACCGGATCGTGTCGTATGACTATATTATGGACGATTACGACGCGGAGGAAATGAACGGCTCTCTCGTCAACGATGCGATCTACAACCGCAATCTCACGGTGGAGGAGCGATTCCATGTCAAAATCGAGTCAAACGGCAATATGACAAACGCCGCTGCCAAATCCCTGGTCGTAAAATCTGTGCAGGCGGGGGAGGAAGCGATGGAGTTGTCCGTCAACCATATGATCGAGCAGGCGAATGTTGCGACGACGGGCGTATTTCTCGACTGGAACACGATCCCGCATGTGGAAGTGACGCAGCCGTGGTGGAATCGGACGGCATATGAAAATCTGAGCATTGCACACAAGGCATATCTGATGACGGGAGACATATCCTCCTGGTTCCTGCGCGGCACCTATGTGGTGTATTTCAATAAAAAGCTTGCAGAGGATGCACAGATATCGTCGGATACGCTCTTTGATATTGCAAACGAGGGCAAGTGGACGATCGATCGGTACTATGATTATGTCAAGGATTCGTGGCGCGACCTGAACGGCAACGGAGAAATGGATACGGAGGACTATTTCGGTCTGGCGGCGCAGGTTACCTCCTATGTAACGCCGTTTGTTTACTCCTTTGGTGAGGTTACGGTGGCAAAGGATGCAGACGACATTCCGCATCTCTCCATGGATACGGAGAAGTTTGCCGCGATGGTGGATAAGGTTTACGCGCTGATCTATGAATCGAACGGTACCATGTCCAATTCGGACTGGGGAACACACACGGATCTGTTTGCCGCAGGGCGCGCGCTCTTTATGAACGGTGTGCTGGTCTCCTCCATGACCACATTCACGGAGATGGAGGACGATTTTGGCATCATTCCCTATCCGAAATGGGACGAAGCACAGCAGAATTACGCCACCATGTCCGATGGCTCCTCACCGCTGTGCGCCATTCCGAAAACGGTATCCGATACGGAGTTTGTCGGCATGATCACAGAAGCCATGGCGTCGGAAAGCTGGAAGCAGGTCACGCCGGCGATCTATGACGTAGCCTTGAAGGTGCGCAATGTCCGCGACCCGAAATCGCTGACCGCCATTGAGCTTGCCGCGTCCTCTGCCGTGATCGATTTCGGCTTTGTATACGGCAATTACAATACCATGGGCTTTGTCATGAGCCAGCTGATCGGCAGCAAGAAGAATAACTTTGCAAGCTATTACGCAGGCAGAGCCGAGCAGTGGGAAAAGGCACTGGACAAAATCACGAAAACCGCTATGGAAAGCGATACATAAAAGTGCGGGAGGAAGACCATGTATACAGTATATGTCCCCATTGACAGCAGTCACCTCGAACGTTCGGGACGGGAAACGGTTGTTGCCGCTCTGCGGAAGGCCGACGTGCGTCATGTGTTTCTCACGATCGGTGCGCAGCGAGCCGAGCCTGTGGCGCGTCGGGAAATTTTTGCAAAGCTGGGCGAGAATATCCGCTATCTGCGTGAAAGAGGCTTTACGGTCGGCGTGTGGCTCTGGGCGTTTATGCTGAACGATCCGATGCCGTTTTCCCATATGACCACGCTGCACGGCACGGAAAACGCGAACGAATATTGCCCCGCAGATCCCGCCTATCGCGCCTTTGCTGCCGATTACTTTCGGGATGCGGCAAGGGAAAAGCCGGATATCATCCTGCTCGATGACGATCTGCGTTTCGGACACCAGGGAGGGCTCTGCTGTCTCTGCCCGCATCATGTCGCCGATATTTCCGCGCGCCTGGGAGAGACGATCGATCCCGCGACCTTTGCCGAAAAAGCGTTCACGGGCGGCGCGAACAGGTACCGGAATGCGTATATGGCATCTATGGCGGATTCCCTGCGGGCGTATGCGAGAGAGCTGCGGGCGGCTGTGGATTCCGTCGATCCGACCATCCGGATGGGACAGTGCGCGTGTATCTCCTCGTGGGATGTCGATGGTGCGGATGCTGCCGAGCTCTCTCTTCTGCTTGCCGGGAACACAAAGCCCCTGCTGCGTACCATCGGCGCGCCGTATTGGGCGGAGAGCAGAAGCTGGGACAATCGGCTGGCGGATGTCATAGAGCTCACGCGCATCGAATCGCGGTGGGCGGCAGATCGTGGGATTGAGGTGATCTCCGAGGGGGACGTATACCCCAGACCGCGGTGGACGATCCCGGCGGCGTATCTCGAATGCTTTGACATTGCCCTCCGTGCCGCGCACTGCAACGACGGGATCCTCAAATACATGTGTGACTACAGCTCGTCCGCCGTGACCTACGAGCCGGGGTATCTGGCACAGCACAACGCGCACAGGGCGGATTATGAAAGGATCGCGGCTGCGTTTGACGGCAAATCGGCATATGGCGTGCGCATCTACGAAGAACAGCACAAGCTCCGGGACTACGATCTGCCGGAGGAATATATCGGCGAGGACTACATCCAGAATCTGCTTTTTGCCAAGGCGGAACGGTTCGCGATGGGACTGTCGCTGCCTGTGACCTATACCGGCGGCGGGTATGGCGGGATCGTGTTTGGAGAAAGCGCAAAGACCCTGCCGGATGCCGCGTTGGATATGCCGCTGTGTATCGATCTGACCGCAGCGGAGATTCTGACAAGGCGCGGGATCGACGTAGGTCTGCGCGCGGTCGGGGAAAGGATCACTGCCGGAGAGGAAGCCTTCCCGGAATATGCGGAATTTACCCCGGTGAGCTACGGGGCGCAGGTATACCGGCTGACCGTGGACGACAAGGCGGATGCAAAGAGCTATTACGAGGACGCGCCCACCTCGTACACATACCGGAACGATGCGGGACAGCGGTTTTTCGTGCTTGCCTGCCGGATGGATTACACGAACGAGGGGTTCTACCGCAACTATTGCAGACAGCGGCAGGTGACGGAATTTTTCGGTTTGTGCTGTGTGGGCAATCCCGATCTCTACCTCTACTGTGCGGAAAACGAAACGGAACGCGCGACACTCCTTCTCAATCTCTCGCCGGATAAGATTCTGGCTCCCACACTGCCGCCGATGGAGGTGACAGACTGCGTGAACACCTCGGTGGTTTCCGCTGCGGCAAACGGTACGGTGCTGTCGGTGCTGTATCCCTACGAATATGCCGTTGTGGTATCGAAAAAATGAATGCACATCCCCGGATCTGTCAAAAATCCGGGGAATTTTGTGCTTGCGGGCAGAAATGTGTCTTGTCAAATCGGGAAATATATGGTATACTCTATAAAATGACGTATGAGGAGCGGCAAATCTATGCGAAAATGGACGAGAGGGAGTATAGCCATTGCCTTATGTATCGGCTGCGGACTTGCCGGATGGGGCTGTACGCGAACGGAGAAGGCTGCGGAGCCGGAATCGGTGGCGGAGGAAACGGTGTGGGAGCCGGAATTTGCGTCCCGGTTCGACGCACGCAAGGCGTGTCTGTACGCGATGGAGTATCCGCTGCCGTTTTCCACGTATACGGAGGAGTCCGCACGCCGGTTTCGGGAATACGTGAACGACGCCAACCGAAAGCTCGCCAGCGAGGAGATCACGCAGGAGGAGATCGAACGGCTGTACCACGAGATTCTGGCGGAACGGGAGCTGCTCAGGCTACGGCAGGGGGATACGGCGCGAGTGTATATCCAGTCGGATACCGCGGAGCCCTGGGAATACAGCACGTGTACCGTCACGGTGATCCCGGCAGAGGGGGAGACGTATCCGGTCGTGTCGCACGGGGACTGTCAGATCAAGATCCGCGGCAATTCTACAGCGGGCGCGCCGAAAAAACCGTATACCTTCAAGCTGCCGGTGAAGGAGGGACTGCTTGGCATGGATCGCGGCAAACGGTGGACGCTCCTTGCCGGGATGTTCGACAAAACCCTGATGCGCACCCAGCTTGCCTTCCAGCTTGCCGCCGCCCTCGACTGTCCGTATACCTCGCAGACCACTCTTGTGGAGGTGTACTACAACGGGAAATACCAGGGTGTGTACGATCTCATCGAGCCGATCACGAATGGAAAGGGGCGCGTGGACATCGCGGACGACGGAACGGATTTCCTCATTGAGATTGACGTGAACCGGAACGATGGAAGCTATTATTTTACGACCGGACTGGGACTGCGCTTCAAGCTCGACGAGCCGGAGGATATGACGGAGGAACGGAAAGCGGAGATGACTGCCTTTTTTGCCGCCATGGAGGAGGCACTGCGCACCGGGGATATGGCACAATATGAAAAGTACATTGATGTGGATTCCTTTGTGAACGTGTATCTCGTGATGGAGTATACGAAAAATCTCGACAGCAACGCGTTTTCCACCCGGTTTTTCCGCAAGGATGGCAAGCTTTACGCCGGACCGGTCTGGGATTTCGATCTGTCCTCCGGCAACGTGTCCGATATCTGCGATGAGGAGGGCTACCGGATCTATCTGAACATACAGGGCAGAGGCGACGGCAGCGGAGACAGCACCCACGGCTTCTGGTATCGCGAGGGCTGGTATGCGCTGCTCTTTGAGGATCCGGCGTTCCGGGAGCTGGTGAAAAAACGGTACATAGAGACACACGACATTCTCGAAAACGTGTTCCGGGACAACGCACGGGGCAGAAGTCAGATCGGTGCGCTCACGGATGCATACGCGGCGGCATTCGCACGGAATTATGCGGATACCGACTGGGACATCACGGTGCAGTACAGTCCTTACGAAACGACGGCGGTGCGCACCTATGCGGAGCACGTGGACGCGCTGACAAAATGGTTCTCGGGAAGGCTGGCGTATCTCGACGAATGGATAGGGCAAGAACAATAGGAAATGGACTCTGTGCAAGGGACTGCAAAATCTGAAATGACATAATAAAGAAAATGTCCGGAGCGATCCGGCTTTTCTTTTGTACAGGTATACCGAACCGCACAGAGATATGCCGCGGAAATTCTGCCATTCCTGCTCTTTACACAGACGCGCGAAACGTGTATAATATACGATATGTGTGTCATTATATGTAAGGAAGGGATTTTATAGAATGGATTCTCCCGCAAAAGAAAACAAAATGGGCGTCATGCCCATGGGACGGCTGATTTTGTCGATGTCCGTCCCGATGATTCTCTCTATGCTCGTACAGGCTCTCTACAATATTGTGGACAGCGTGTTTGTCGCAAGATACAGCCAGGATGCGCTGGCAGCTCTGTCGTATGCGTTTCCGGCACAGAACCTCATGATCGGTACGGCGACCGGCACCGGGGTTGGTGTGAACGCACTCTTATCCAAATCTCTGGGTGAGAAAAATTTCGATAAAGCGAACAAAACGGCGGCGAACGGCATACTGCTTGCCATGTTCGGCTCCGTGCTGTTCTTCCTCTTCGGACTTTTCTTCGCAGAACCGTTTATCACTTTCCAGACCAAAACGCCGTCGATCATTGCGGAGGGCAGAACGTATCTTTCCATCGTCACCATGCTCTCGTTCGGGATCTTCGGCGAGATCATGTTTGAACGGCTCATGCAGTCCACGGGCAAGACGATCTACACCATGTTCACCCAGGGTATCGGTGCGATCATCAACATTATCCTCGACCCGATCATGATTTTCGGGTTGCTCGGTTGCCCGCAGATGGGTGTCGCCGGAGCCGCGTATGCCACCGTTATCGGACAGATTGTGGCGTTTGTTCTCGGGATCGTGTTCAACCATAAGTACAATCCGGAGGTCCGCCTGTACGCGAAGAATTTTAAGCCGGATTTTGGGATCATCGGCCGGATTTACGCAGTCGGCATTCCCTCGATCATCATGGTCGGCATCGGCAGTGTTATGACTACGGCGATGAACAAGATCCTCAACGGTTTTTCGGATGTCGCGGCAAGTGTGTATGGCGTATATTTCAAGCTCCAGAGCTTTGCGTTTATGCCTGTATTCGGACTGAACAACGGCGTGATCCCCGTTATCGCGTACAATTACGGCGCACAGAAACGGAAACGGATGCTCCACGCGGTACGGCTGGGCTGCATCATCGCCACGTGCTTTATGGGGATCGGACTGCTCCTCATGCAGTGTATCCCGGCAGAGCTTTTCGCCCTTTTTGATGCAGGGGAGGATATGCTGGCGATCGGCGTTCCGGCACTGCGGATCATCAGCATCAGCTTTGTATTCGCAGGGGTGTGCATCGCGCTGTCGTCCGTGTTCCAGGCACTCGGCAAGGGAATCTACTCGATGTGCATCTCCTTCGCCCGTCAGTTGGTCGTGTTGGTTCCGGCGGCGTATCTGCTCTCTCTGTCCGGCAACGTGAACGCAATCTGGTGGTCGTACCCCATTGCGGAGATCGCCTCGATCGCGGTCAGCCTGCTCCTTTTCCGCCACGTTTACAAAACGATCATCGCAAAAATCCCGGAGTGATCCGACAAAACCACATAGAAAAACCGCTCGTATCGGATCTCTCCGTGCGGGCGGTTTTTTCTATGGTGCGGGAATATTTGATTTCCCGGTGTCTGCTGCGGTCAGTTGGCTGCCTCGGCGTAGAATTCCGTATAGGCGGTCGTGACCTTTTCCTCGATCTTTGCCCAGGCGGAGGAAAGATCGGTGGACTTTTTCGCGATCAGGTTTTCCAGCGGCTTCATATTATAGTATACACCGTTTGTCGGATCGATATTGCGCGTGAATTCATAGGACGCCGTTTCGGTGAGCAGACGGTACATTTCCTGTGAGCCTTTGTCCCGTAAGAGCTTATTCTCGACAAAGGTGGTGGTGAATACATCCGCCATGTAGGTGTGGGTCGCGGCATAAAGGGCTTCGATGATGGCGGTCGTGCGATCCGGATCGGACACGGTCACAGGCACGGAAAGGACACTGCCGCACGCGTAGGTGATGAAATTCTCCTGCGTTTCATTGAGCTTTGGGGAGGGAAGAATGCCGTAGTTGAAGGTGAGATCGCGCAGGCGGAAGAAGGAGGACGGATAGAGATAGAGCAAGAAGTTGCCGTCCTCCAAGGTCAGTTTTTCCCTGAATCCATCGGATGCGGCGATTTCCACGAGCTTTTCCACGATCCTCTGCGATTTTTCGGAATTCAAGGTGAAGGTAAAGCCGTCCGATGTCGTTTCCACCACGGATCCGCCATAGGAATGGAACATGAACTTGAGCACGGCACTGGCGTTGTTGGTACCCATGCCGTAGAAATCGGTGGCATCGCGCTTGCCGTCGCCGTTTGTGTCCTCATATGCGTTGGCGATACACTCCATGAATTTCGCGTGTGTCCATTCGCCGTTGCGGACCAGCTCATAGGGATCGGGAAGTCCGCGATCGTTCCATGCGTCCAGATTGACGACCATATAGGGGCTGCCGAAAATGGGATACGGATAGGAGCCGGTGAAGAGATAAACGTGGGAGCCGAGCCGATACGTGTCGATCATCTGCTTGCTGTAGTATCCCTTTTCGAGATCCATGTACTTCGATTGCGCCACATCGTAGAGGGAGCCTTCGCGAATGAGGGCAGTGTAGGATTCCGTGGACGGCGGGCAGACCAGGTCATAGGTATCCTCCCCCGCTTTGACGGTCTGGGATAAGAGCTTCAGGACATTCCCCCATCCGGCGTCCTCGTGCGCGGTGATCTTCACGTTCAGTCTGTCCTCTACGGCGAGATTGCGCTTCCATGCCGCATCGTTGATCGGTTCGCCGGTTTCGCCTTCCAGGGCAAAGTAATTGAGCCATGCGCCGGTGTCCCCGGTTGGAAGATTGCCGCCCTCGTAGACGAGTACGCGGAAGTCGTAGCCGCCATAGTCCAGTCCGTCGGGCAGATCGTCGAGATACGTGCGGTCCGCCGGTTCGGTTTCCGTGGCGGTATCGGTCGGTACGGTGTTGTCGCTTTGGGATTTGGTTGGGGTGGGGTCCACGGTGGTGTTTCCTCCGCAGGCAGACAGCAGCAGTCCGCAGAGGACGAGAAGCGTACAAAGCGTTTTTTTCATGTGCGTGGGGTTCTCCTTCCAAATGATGAAAATTTGAGCAAAACTATATCGAAAACCGTATAAAAGTGCCGCAAACCACGGAGATCCGGTAATGTATATAGTATACAGGAAAAAGTGTACAATTGCAAGAGGAAAACGAAAAGTTGTGAAAAAAGAAATTCGACAGCCTTACGGGAGAGACTGTCGAATTTTTGGGGTTAGTGGATTGCCTGTGCGTAAAAATCGTTGTAGGCGGTGGTGACCTTTTCTTCGATCTTTGCCCAGGCAGACGCGAGGTCGGTGGACTTTTTGGTAATGAGGTCGCGCAGCGGCTTGAAGTCCTCCATGGCACCATTGGAGGGATCAATATATCTGGTAAACTCAAAAGAAGTTGTATCTGTGATGATGCGGTACATTTTCTGGGAGCCTTCGTCGCGCAACAGTTTATTTTCCACAAAGGTATCTGTGAATACATCTGCCATATAGGTGTAGGTTGCAGAATACAGAGCTTCAAGGATTGCTGTGGTTCTGTCAGCATCGCTTATTGTTATAGGAACACAGAGAACATTTCCACATCCATATGTAATGTAATTTTCCTGGGATTCGTCCAGTTTCGGACAGGGCAGTAGTGCATAGTTGTATTCAAGATCGCGCAGACGGAAGAATGAGGAAGGGTACATGTATAGGAGAAAATTACCGTCTTCAATCATAATGCTATCATGGAATCCTTGGCTGGCTGCAAGCGAAACAAGTTTTTCCACAATAGATTGTGATTTTTCGGAGTTCAGGGAAAATGCAAAGCCATCCTCCGTCAGCTCTAAAATTTTTCCGCCATAACAGTGGAAGAGATACTTCAAATCGCCGCCGACAACGGTAGAAAGACCATAAAAGTCTTCCGTGTCCCGTTTGCCGTTGCCGTTAGTATCCTCATACAGATCGGATACAATTTCTGCCATTTTTCCGTGTGTCCATTCTCCATTTTCCACCATTTCATAAGGATCGGGCAGATTTCGTTTTTCCCACTCATCCATATTGATGATCATATATGGGCAGCCTAACAGCGGATACGGATAAGTCCCTGTGAATAGATACACATGGTTCCCCAATCTGTATGTGTCGATCATCTGATGGTTATAGTAGCCTTTTTCGAGGTTCATGTAACCACCGCCCGCAACATCGTAGAGGGCATTTTGTGTAATAAGGCTAGTGAAAAATTCTGTACTTCCCGGGCAGACAAGATCATAAATATCTTCCCCGGCTTGTGTGGAACGTAGAACGGCGCTTGTGACAGATCCCCAGTCTGCGTCCTCATGCGCAGTGATTTTTGTATTCAATCGTTCCTCAACGGCAAGATTGCGCTTCCATGCCGCGTCGTTGATGGGTTCGCCGGTTTCGCCCTCCATTTCAAAGAAATTGACCCATGCATTGAACTGACCATTGTTTATATTTCCATTTCTGTACACCATAATCCGGAAATCGTATCCGTCATAATCCAGTCCGTCCGGCAGATCATCGAGGTAGGTGCGGTCCTCTATCTCTTCTTTCGTTTCGGTTACGGATTCTTGTTCTGCAGAAGTACCGGAAGCTGGTGGAGTTTCCGTTGACTCACCACTCGTACAGGCTGCCAGAGAGAGAAGCATACCAAGGACGAGCAATGCAGTGATACATTTTTTCATTGTCGTTGCCTTTCTTTATGGCTTAGGAAAACGCTGATTTAGGGTTGTTTTTGTGCTTAAAACCATATTTGAGTCTTTCAATGCAAAAAAACGATTGCCTCAGCGCATCCTTAGAATTCGATTTTGCCTATGGTAGTGCGGTTCAGACAGCAGCAACCATCTGTGTCGCCGCCGCTGCAATAGGAGATCAGCGCGGTTTTTTCGTCGAGGAAATACAGAGCAGGATAACAGAAGCCGCGTGTCTCATCGTTCTCTAAGGTATACATTTCCGAAAAACGAACGCCGTCTGCGCTGTCCGCAATCACAAGCGGATTTCGTCCGGCGGTCCAGGAATGTCCGGGGTGCGGACGTCCCGGGTAATCCGGCACGGGGTTCCAGACCGCATAATATTTTCCACTGCAGGGGTTTTGCTTTATGAGCATCGGAGACATAGCTGAGGTGAATTTCGACGGCTGTGGTGAGAACCAATGTTCACCTTGATCGAGAGAGACAGATTCATACTGCCACATCCGGTCTGTGCGGAAATACGCGTACCATACATTGCCTGGTAAAACACAGATTCCCGGTTCCTGTAAGCCTGTCGCACTATAGGAGGCCTCGGATAAAAAGAGGATTGGACCGAGCTGTTTCCATGTGTGTCCGTCGTCATAGGAAACGACAAACAAGGATTCGTACACAGAAGCATAGTTGTACATACCGGGAGTTTCTGCCTGTTTTGCCGCAGGAACAACCCAAACATTTTCTCCGGCATGACAAATACGGTCGTTGTTGACCACGTAATATGCCGAAAAACGTTCGGGAAGAATCCGTGCCTCTTCCGAAAAGCTCTCAAACTCATCCGTACTGCGCCGGAGAACATATGAGGAGTTGTGGTTTGCGTCATGCTTTACCAAATAAAATAAGCCCGCGTCGCCGTTGTCCATCCGTTCGAGAGATACGCTCATCACATTTTTCTCGCCATATTCCGATGCACGGACAAGAGTGCGGATATGCTCTGTATCCCACGTTTCGCCGTTGTCATAGGAGTATATCCCGGCAATTTCGCATTCCGCGTCGTCTCCGGCATCCGTGCCGATGTATCGACTGTACGCGAACAGGATTCGTCCGTCCCGCAGACGCAGAAACGCGCCCTCGCTGTTGCGCGGATTCCCCTCACCGGGGCAGAGATACGCGCACCGCGTGAAATTCCTGACTTCCATGTTTTTCATCCTTTCTGTATAGATATCTTCTTTTTCTCCTCCGCCTGCGTCTGGTAGATCCGTCTTGCCTGCCTTACGGATACGCACACGCAGAGGAAGGAATAGATCGAATAAATGAGATACGGCACCTGCTCGGGCGATTCGCGGAGCATGGTGGCGTACAGGCCGATGGACAACAGTCCGCTTGGGATCATCAGCACCGTGTATTCGATGCAGGCAAAGTAGGTCAGCACCGTGATGAGGATCCCGAACAGCGTGATCGAGCTGTCGAACAGCTGGTAGGTCGAGTCCGTGAACGACAGCACCGCATACAGCGCGCCCCACGCTGCGACAAAGGCGATCGAGGTGAAAATCCGCTGCCTGCCGGTCATGACGCGCAGCTCCGTGGTGGATTCCCTGGCGTGCCTCGTCCAACGGAGAAACGTGAGAATCTGCAGGGGACACGACACAAGCGCGGCATATGCCATCGACGCGTACAGCCCGTAGTAGCCGTAGACGACGGCGTACAGGATCGCGTTGCAGCCGCCGATGAGACTGGCATACCGATTCACCCGCGATTGAAGAAAGCCGATCACAAGCGAAACGTATAACGGCAGCATCCGTATCGGCGACTGGCGGAACACAATTCCCGTGACCGTAATGAGGATCGCCGTCAGCCAGATCGGCAGAAACTGTCGGCGAAAGACAAACGAAATCCGCTTCACGCGTCCGTACCCTCCGATCCGCTGTCCTCCGTGGCCGCGGTATACGCCAGCACGTATTCCGAGGGGGTGCAGCCGACCTCTCTGCAAAATGCCGCGCGCATGGACGATACGGACGCAAACCCGGTCTGCCGCGCGATCTCCGTGATGGTGGCGGTCCGACCCTCCATGGACAGGAGCTTTTTTGCCGTCGTGATCTGGCTCTGCAGGCGGTATTCGCCGAGACTTTTCCCGCAGAGCTGTCGGATGTGCCGTGCCGTCTGCCGCGGAGAATAGCCGATCTCCCGCGCGATGTCCTCTAAGGTGAACCGCGTGTCGTTCATGAGATTCTCCAGCACGATCCGCGCCTCACGATCGTTTCTCTGTGGCTCCGGACGATCCTCCGTGCCCAAAAAGCCGCCGAGAAAATCAAAGAGTCCAAGCAGTATCTCGTGCGTCGAAAACTGGATCAGACAGTATTCCCGGATCGGTGTGTCCTGCGTGATCTGTCGGTAGAGCAGAATCTTTTCATACAGGGCAAGCGGCAGACTGAGCGGTCGGTTCGCGTTGCCGTCGAGGATTTTGCGAAAGTAGCGATAGAATCCGCCGTCCCCGTCTGTTTCCGTGAGATCCAGCGACAGCACCGTGCAGTGTATCAGCGGATTCTCGGAATACTCTGTCAGATGCTCCGTGCCGGGTGAAACGATGACCAGCTGCCCGCCGCAGAAGGCAACGGTGCGCATCCCGTCCGCGGCGATCCGGATCGATGCGCGGCCGCCCGCCAGAATGTGCAGCTCATAATAGAGGGTAAAGCGCGCGTCCCCGATGGAGATCGGTACGCCGTTTACGCGTATTTCGTCTTTTGTCATAGGCTTCCTTCGGAGAATTGTTATCTATCTGTATTATACCGTTTTTTTACCACATTTGCAAGGCTCGGTTCCGGACAAAATTCCGCGTTTTTGACAAAATTTCATCCACATCTTGCATCCGCGCCGGTTTTGTGGTATACTCTGCATGTGAAAATCAACCATACGGAGGAAGGTATGGACAAGCTACACAGATACGCAAAGCCGTTTGCCGATCCGGACAGACGGTACGCGGTGTACCAGATCATCCACGGCGGCGCGGCGGATCCGGCATTGGCGGAGCATTATGACGCGCTCGGCTTCGGCGGGATCGTCGGCAATATCCCCTATACGAGAGCGTTTCCGCACGATGAGACGCTGTGGCAGAAAACGGCGGAGGGGATGCGCGCGTACATCGAACGTAGAATGCACACGTGGATCTACGATGAAAACGGCTATCCGTCCGGCACGGCAGGTGGGTATGTCACCGAGCATCACCCGGCGCATATCGCAAAGGGACTGTACTGCTACGACTACTGGCGGCAGATCGGAGGCCCGTGCGTCTATCGGGCGGATGTGCCGGATACGAAATTGTGGAAGGCGGTGCTGATCCCCAAGGACGGCGGAGACCCGATCGACGTGACAGAGGCGCTCAACGAAAACAACGTGCTCTACATCCACGTGCCGGCGGGGCAGTATTACCTGTTCATGATGAGTATCCGCCGCCTCTTTGACGGAACGCACGCCACCGAAAGCTACAGCGAACCGCGCAACTACATCAGTCTCTCCGATGGTGAAGCGACACGGCTTTTCTTAGACTGCACACACGAGCATTACAGCCGTGTGCTGGGGGACGAATTCGGGCGGGGCGTACTTGCCATGTTCACGGATGAGCCATCGCTGATCTCGTGGAATATCCGCACCGGGGTCTTTCCGATTCTGCCGTGGCTGGAGAGCTATCCGGCGGATTTTGAAGAGGTATATGGCTATCCGTTGTGGCTGGCGTGTGTAGCCGTTGTCACCGGGCGGGGAGAATCGGTCGTCAAACGGCGGTGCGACTATTGGGAATTCATTGCGAAAACGGTTGCGGAGGGCTATTTCGGCACGATCCAGAAATGGTGTCATGCGCATGGACTGAAATCCTCCGGTCACCTGCTTGAGGAAGAACGGCTTCAGGCGCATATCATCAATTACGGCTCATTTTTCAAGAGTATGCGGCGGCTCGACTGGCCCGGTATCGATGAGCTGAACACGGAAACCGGACCGCTTATGGCGGAGCATATCATCCCGATCGCACGACTGGCGGCGTCCTTTGCGGATATCAGTGGGGAGCATGAGGTGTTCACGGAGTTTTCCGATCACTGTGTCCGGGAACGCGGCGAGGTGGCGGGGAAGGCGTGCTATTACGGCTCCGTCAACTGGCATCTCGCACTCGGTGTGAACAATTTCACAAGCTATTATTCGTGGGATGGACTCACTCCGGAGGAGATCCGCGATTTCAACCGATATACGGCGCGTTCCGGGTATCTTCTGCGGCAGGGCAGTCGGGACAGCCGCGTGGCGGTATTCTATCCGGAAGTCGCGATGTGGGCATCGTATACCCCCTCTACGGCGGCGCGCGCGGTCGATTCTTCGCAAAGGACGGTCGCCCTGGAGGATGCATTTACCCGTGCCTCATGGGAGCTTCTCCATCGGCAGATCGACTTTGACTACATCGACTGCGACATCCTCCTGTCTGCGGAGATCCGGGAGGGCGCACTTTGTTATCGGGATCGTGCGTATCGTGCCATCGTTCTGCCATGCGCGCGCGTACTCGAGGAAAAGGCAGCACGGAAACTGGCGGAACTGGCGGATAACGGGATCGCGGTGTTCTTCTGCGGCGAGATCCCAACCCTGTCCCGCGAAACCGGTAAAGCACTGGACGATACGATCCCGGCAGCAATCGCCGACGGGAAAATGCACGTGGCGGAAACGGCGGATTTTGGCGCTTTGCTGGACGCAGCACTGCCGGATCACTGCCGCCCGGTCCGATTGACGGATTCTACCCATCCGATGCTCCTTTCCCATTCCCGCGTGACCACAGACGGCGTGCGCGTTGTCTACCTTGCGAACATGGACAAAACGTCTGTGACCGTACCTGTCGCTGTGACCGGTGGCTATCAGAGCGTGCTGGAGGCGGATGCAC
Source organism: uncultured Eubacteriales bacterium (assembly GCA_900554225.1). Lineage (GTDB taxonomy): Bacteria > Bacillota > Clostridia > Oscillospirales > CAG-272 > UMGS1696. The sequence continues at coordinate 15,410 of USGH01000028.1, forward strand.
ATATCGGTGAGATGAAGCCGACCGCTTATGAAAAAACAGCGCATGGCGTTTCCTTTACCGCGACCATTGGTCCCGGCGAAGGGCGATTCTGGCTGCTTGCATAACAAAGGAAAACTCTGACGGAAGGTTGTTTTTGCGCGAAAAGCCGATATATCCGAGCTTGTCAGTGCAAAAACGCGCATGATGCAGAGCATCCATTACATTCCATTCTGGAGGACATTTCGTATGAAAATTCGCTACCCCGATCTGCTGACGGTGTATACCGCGGCGGAGAACATGACATTTGCCGAAAAGGACAATCCGCATCACGACGGTGTATCGCCCGTGGAGCTGTACTGGAACGATGTACACGTGGAATTGTCCCAAGGCGACACACTGCACATTTCGCTTACCGCACAGGAATCCGAAGTGACTTATCTGCGTCTGCGGTTCCAGTTTACAGAGACGGAAAAACGGGCACACGACCGCAATCTCGGCGACGATAACCAGCGACGCTACGGCACCATCCCAACGGAGGTGCTCAATCCCGCCCGCCTCATCC
>USGH01000029.1 GCA_900554225.1 uncultured Eubacteriales bacterium
CTGCTCATCGGCTTCATGCTGACGACCAAGATCTGATCGGCCTCCCCTATTTCAGAGAAAGGATGTCCGCTTTCTGTCGTTTTGAACAGAGAGCGGACGTATCGCAGTCATGACCATACAGCTTCCCATTTTACTGTGGACCCTGATCACCTTTGCGCTCACGATGCTTGTCTTACAAAAGCTGCTCTTCCGTCCGATGCTCTCGTTCATGGACAAGCGGCAGGCAAAAATCGATCGCGCCAAGACAATCCGGGAATCCCGTGCGGCGGAAATGCAGGCGGCGGAAGAACAGACCGAAGCAAATCGTCGTGCCGCACAGCATAAAAACGCGGAGCTTGCCGCACAGGAAATCCGTGACGCGAAAACCCGTGCGGACGGCATTGTGAAAAAAGCCAAGACGGAAGAGGAGATCGCGCTTGCGGCATGTCGGAGAGAAGCCCTGTACCGCGAAAAGGAATTGTGCAGCGCACTGGACGAAAAAGTGGAAACGCTTTCCCGTGCCTTGTGCGACCGTCTCCTCTCCGATCCGCTTCTGCACTGAAACCCACGTTTTTTCGCATCATCAAACATAGACGGAGTGTATCATGCAGTTTTTGTATGCCATAATCAACTTTTTGATCTTAGTCGGAATCATCGTCCTGTTCGGCAGAAAAACGATCGTGAAGATCTTCCGGGATCGGCGCGAACGGATCGACAGAGAGCTTGACGACGCGGAAGCGATCGAAAAAACAGAATACACACCGCCGGTCGTGCCGGGAGTGGATGCGCTGTGTGTAGAAATCGTCGGAGACAAGGAAGTCGCCGCCGTTGAACAGCACGCCGCATTGGAAGCGGAAGAGATCCATCGCCAGACCACGGCGGAAATGAAGAACATCCAGCGAGAAGCGGTCGATAACGTGAAAACAGAGCTGGTCGCCAAGCTGTCCGAACGGGTCACCGCCATGCTCGGCGAGGAACCGTATCGGACCACACTCCGGAAATGTGAGCCGGTATTTGCCAGACGGATCCTTGAAAAAATCGAGATCACCCCGGGCGACATGGCGTATCTGAAAACCCACGATGTGCTGTACGTCACACTGACCTCCGCCTTCCCGCTCGATCCTGCACTGGTAGAAGAAATCGGCGCGGCTACGGAAAAGCTCGTATCCGGCGTCGGCGGAAAGCAGTCCCTCTGGGTCAAGGTGGATCCGTCACTCTATGGCGGTCTGCGGCTCCGTATCGGCGACACGGTTTACGACTGCACGGTGTCGGATCTGATCTATCACCTCAATAAAAAGCTCGAACGCATCATGGTACACGGCGACGAAGATGCGGATTCTCTGACGAAGGAGCTTGTCGACGCGGTCGATGCCATGGAGGTCAAGGTACAGGAATATCAGCTCGGCAGAGTCATGAGCGTATCCGACGGGATCTGCTGGCTCGATGGACTTTCCGACATCATGTACGGTGAGGTCATTGAGTTTGAATGCGGAGAACGCGGGATGGTGCTCGATATTGAACCGGATCGGATCGGCTGTATCGTATACGGTCGCTATGAGCATATCGAAAGCGGCAGCCGGGTCCGTCGTGTCGGCAGAATCGCATCCACCACGGTCGGTGAGGAGCTGCTTGGCAGAGTTGTGGATCCGCTTGGCAATCCCATCGACGGCGGCGGCAGAATCTGGTCCGACAAGCGCAGACCCATCGAATTCCACGCACCCGGGATTCCCGAACGCGGTCCGGTCAATCGTCCGATGCACACCGGGATCAAAGCCGTGGACGCACTCGTTCCGATCGGCATGGGACAGCGTGAGCTAATCATCGGCGACCGCCAGACCGGCAAGACCTCCCTTGTGGTTGACGCGATCCTGAACCAGAAGGGCAAGGGAATCCCGTGCATCTATGTGGCGATCGGGCAAAAGGACACCACTGTTGCGGATATTCGGGAAAAGCTGCAAAAATACGGCGCGATGAGCTATACCACCATCGTATGCGCACCTGCCTCCGCCTCCGCCTCGCTCCAGTATATCGCACCGTTTGCCGGAGCTGCCATGGGAGAATATTTCATGTACAGCGGACGTGACGTGCTGATCATTTATGACGATCTCTCCAAGCATGCGGTGGCATACCGCGAGATTTCCCTTCTGCTCCATCGTCCCTCCGGCCGTGAAGCATATCCGGGCGACGTATTCTATCTCCATTCCCGTCTCCTGGAACGCGCGGCACAGCTGTCCGCAGAGATGGGCGGCGGTTCTATGACGGCACTTCCGATCATCGAAACGCAGGCGGGCGATATTTCCGCGTACATTCCGACCAATGTTATCTCTATCACGGACGGGCAGATCTTCCTGGAATCCGATCTGTTCAACGACGGTCAGCGGCCTGCGGTCAATGTCGGACTTTCCGTATCCCGTGTGGGCAGTGCGGCGCAGACGAAGCTCATGAAGCAGGTTTCGTCCAGTCTGCGGATGCGTCTTGCCCAGTACAGAGAGCTTGCCGGATTCGCACAATTTGGCTCCGATGTGGACGCAGCGACACGAAAGGTTCTCGACGACGGTGCGCGGATGATGGGCGCATTGCGGCAGAAACGGTATGCGCCGATGGAGGACTGGAAGCAGGCAGTAACGCTCTTTACGGTATCGAACGGCTTCGCGGATGCCATTGCACCGGATGCGATTGAAGCGTTTACGGAATCGGTCTGCGAATATCTGGAATCGGTCCATCCCGATCTGACCGCCAGACTGGAAACCGGTGCCAGGATGTCCGACGACGATGTGCGCGCACTCAAGGACGCGATTGCCGAACGGATCGCCGGGGATCGGGAAAGCGCGTGATTGTCTTCGCAGGCTCTGCCCGGAAATGGTATGCAGAGCGCAATTTTGAGAAATGAGGAGGTGTGCGTATGGCGACCTTACGGGAGCTTCGGAAACGGCTTGCCAGTATCTCCATAACAAAGCAGCTTGCCGGCGCGATGAAAACGGTTTCGGCTGCCAAATACGCGAAAATCGAGACGGTTCTCACACGCTATAGGCCGTATGCCGATACCTGCCGCGCACTGACCGAAACCTACGGTGGCGCAATGACAGCCTGTCTGCCCTGCACCGCTCCGGATGCGCCAGTACTTTACATCGTCCTCTCCTCCAATCGCGGACTGTGCGGCGGCTACAACAGTGAGTTGTTCCGCTACGTCGATGAGGTGCTTTCCGCCGCCGACAAGCCGTATCTGCTCATTGCGTGCGGAAAAATGGCGCAGGGTCGGTACGGCGATCGGGCTGTGGAATCGTATACACTGCCGGATGTGCCGGATTTTGCCGATTGTCTGCCCCTGATGGATCGGATTCGCGCCCTGTACACGAATGGGGAGGTCTCCGCAGTCACGTTTCTTTACGAGCATTTTCAGAATATGCTGACACAGACGCCATGCAGCCGGACCGTTCTGCCGTTTGACGCACAGTCCCCTGCCGCAGAATCGAGTGACTCCGGCAACGCTCCCGCCGATATGCTCTTTTACCCGGATCGCGAAACGGTGCTTTCCTCCGCTTGCCTGTCCCTACTGAACGTATCGCTCTATTCCGTTCTTCTGGAAGCGGCGGCGGGAGCACAGGCAGCGACACTGATTGCCATGCGTTCCGCAAATGACAACGCAGCGGAATCGGCAGCCAAGCTTGAGATTGCCATCAGTCGGAAGCGGCAGGCGGAGGTCACATCCAGCGTCATTGAAACCGCATCCGGGGCACACAGCGAATGATACTTTCGCAAATCCTCCCACATACAGTACAAACGAAAGGGTGATACCATGTCGAAAGGCTCCAAAGGGATCGTCAAGCGGATCACTGGTCCGGTAGTCGATATTCATTTTGACGATTTTGAAATCCCCGACATCTTCAACGCGGTCGAAATCTCGGTCGGCGAGGAAATCTATACGCTCGAAACACTCCAGCATCTCGGCACCGGGGACGTGCGCTGTATCTCCATGCAGACGACGGACGGTCTGTCGCGCGGCATGACAGCTGTGGACACCGGTGCGCCGATCTCCGTGCCGGTCGGGCAGAAAACGCTCGGTAGAATGGTCAATGTCACCGGATCTCCCATCGACCGCGGCGGCGTGATCGATTCGGAGGAGCGCTGGCCAATCCACCACGTATCCCCGCCGTTCAAGGACATTGTGACCGCGGATGAGGTGCTGGAGACCGGAATCAAGGTGATCGACCTGATGACGCCGTACGCAAAAGGCGGCAAGATCGGTCTGTTCGGCGGCGCAGGTGTCGGCAAAACGGTGCTCATCATGGAGCTCATCCGCAACATCGCCTTTGAACACGACGGATATTCCGTATTTGCCGGTGTTGGTGAACGGTCGCGTGAGGGCTATGATCTCTGGCAGGAAATGACACAGTCCGGGGTGCTCGACAAAACCGCTCTCGTATTCGGGCAGATGAACGAGACCGCCGGCGCGAGACTGCGTGTGCCGCTGGTCGGGCTGACGATGGCGGAATATTTCCGGGAATCCGCACACAAGGATGTACTGTTATTCATCGACAACATATTCCGTTTCACGCAGGCAGGCTCCGAGGTTTCGGCACTGCTTGGACGAATGCCGTCCGCCGTCGGGTATCAGCCCACGCTCGCCTCCGAAATGGGCAAGCTCCAGGAACGGATCGTCTCGACGAAAAACGGCTCGATCACATCCGTGCAGGCAATCTATGTTCCCGCGGACGACCTGACCGACCCGGCTCCGGCGACAACCTTCTCCCATCTGGACGCGACAACGGTTCTTTCCCGCAGCATCGTGGAGCTGGGCATTTATCCCGCTGTGGCACCATTGGAATCGGGTTCACGGATGCTCTCGCCGGACATTGTGGGCGATCGGCATTACCGCACGGCAAAAGAGGTCATGCACGTCCTGCAGCGGTACAACGAGCTCCAGGACATCATCGCGATCCTCGGCATGGATGAGCTGTCGGCAGAAGATCGGGAAATGGTAGGTCGCGCAAGACGGGTGCAGCGGTTCATGAGTCAGCCGTTCCATGTGGCGGAGGGCTTCACCGGGATTCCAGGTAAATTCGTACCGCTCGACAAGACCATTGCGGGATTTGAAGCCATTCTCGGCGGTGAGTGCGACAAACTGCCGGAGCAGGCATTCATGATGGCGGGTACCGTGGACGATGTATACGCCGCGGCAAAGGGATAATGGCATGGAGAAAACGCTCACCCTCAAAATCGTGACCCCGGACGGCACGGCGGCGGAATACCCCTGCACTTCCCTGCGGCTCCCCGTCAAGGACACACCGGACGGTCGCGGTGGCGGCTCCTATGGCATTCATCCGGGTCACCTTCCCGCTCTGTTTGCACTGTCGGAAAACGAACGTGTCACCGCGATTCCGGAAGAGGATCCGGACAAGCCGCTGCAAATCACATTCCGCGGCGGCATCGCTGCGGTTGCGCAGAATGTGGTAACGATCCTCACAGACGGCTGCACCATGGAGTAGGCTGTTTTGGAACAAATGGAACCGCATGATCGTGAAAACACGATGTACATTCCCCGTACTCCCATACAGAAAAGCGGACACACCGCAGAGGTATTTTCCCTCTCGTGCGTCCGCTTTTTTCTTCTATCGTGTGCGGCTTATTCTGTGAGATTGGCTTCGTTTTCGACGATCTGCGTTACCACGTCCTCGATCTGTCCCGCCAGCTTTTCCCGGTACCGCTCCGTCACGGATGCCCAGTTCTGCCGGTTGTTCTCCACCTCTGCGAAAAAGATGTCTGTGATATTCGATAAGAACTTGTTGAAGAAGCGGCCAAGCTCAAAGCTGATCGATTCCCGGACGATGTCGTACATCTGCGCGTTTGCGTCGTCCATGGAGTATTTCTTCTTCATATTGTTCTCAAAAATCGCCGGGGTAGTCAATCTGTACCCGTTCGATCCCATACATTCCAGCACTGCTGTACAGGTATCCTTCTTCTGACAGCCGATCGTCACGCCGTACAGGGTCACGGGATTCCCCATCACGGTGCGGTAATTGGTCTGGGACTCATCGTATTTCGGAACCGGAACGATGCCATACGACAGCTCTGTATCCCGAAGCGATTTGGAGGCATAATGGGCACGGTTGATGGTAAAAAGTGCATGACCGTCCGTAAACGGCTTTTCGTAATTGTCTGCCTTTTTGTACACCGCATCGGATGCTTCCCACGGCCCGAGACTGGCAAGCAGATTGACCGTTTTTTCGCTGTAGAAATCGTCGGAAATCACAAGAACCTTATCGGGATCCTTGTCGATGAGCTTCAGCGCGGAGCCGGTATAGAATGCATCGTTGTGGTAATTGACAATCGTGAAGCCGTACTGGTCGTCCACATCACACTTGCCATCGCCGTTGACATTGATGTACGTACCGTTTGTCAGCTCGATCAGCCTGTCAATGGTCCACTGGTTCTCCGCCACCAGATCCTGCGGATTCGGCAGACCGAAATCTGCGAGGAGCTGCTTGTTGAAATACACACAATACATCATGTGCAGGGCATTTGTGGAAATGTCGCCGGATACAAAATAGAGGTGTCCGGCGATGGTCGATTCCTCCAGAAGATTGTCGGGCCACCACGGCTTTTCATAATCCAGATATGCGGCGGATTCCAGATTCGTGAGCAGTCCGTTTACTAGGCATCCGGCGATGGAACGGCTGTAGGAGGCGAGGATATCGTAGGAGTTGTCGCCGGCGGTATGGCTGCTGCGCACCTTTCCGACATACGAATCGATGCTGCCGCCGTTGCCCGGTGTACCGATCCAGTTGTAGCGGATGTTCAGGCGATCCTCCACCGTCGTATTCCGCTGATAGATCGCGTCGTTGACGATCTCTCCCGTAAATTCCTCCGCTTCAAACTCCTGATTTTCCACATCGCTCCAGTAGAGCAAATTGACCGTTTCTCCACCAAAATCCAGCTGCGGCAGGTCGTCGCAGAGATAGCCGTTTTCATCCGTCGCCGGTCCGGTCTCCTGTGTTTCCGCAGCCATATCTGTGGTATTTGTCGTATTCTGCTGTGTGGACGGTGTATCCGCCTCCGTTCCCCCTCCACAGGAGAGAAGCGGGGCTGTGGTCATGAGGATTGCGCACAGGCAGGCAATCCATCTCCGGATGTTCTGAAAATCTCGTTTCATCGAATGCTCCTCCGTATCGCATAATCAATCTGTCTCCGCGGCAATATCGCTCATGCAGCGCAGCATCCTTACTATAGCATACTTTTTCGCGAATTGCAACCGTTTTTTTGTGATTTACACCATTTTTACGTCCTTGTGCATTGTATTTTGCAGCTTTAGCACAGATGCGCACCACACAGTACGGAATCACACCTCATAAAGTCCGTCCGGCGTCAGCGCATACACGGTGTCGAATACCTCATCGATGCACTTGCGGTCGTGCGATACGGCAATGATGGTGCCGCCGAAATCTGACAATACCGCACGTATCACAGGCTGCGACAGCGGGGAAAAATTGCGCGTCGGCTCGTCGAGGATCAGTGTGTCCGCGCCGGAGAGGATCATTTTCATGAAGTAGAGCTTCGCTTTCTGACCGCCGGAGAGATCGCCGATGGGATGCTGCATCTCGTCTGCGGTGAATTTCACACTGCCAAGGAAGGTGCAGATCCTGCTGTACGACTCTCTGCTACCATCGAGTGCCGGTGTGAGATATGCGATGGGAGTTTCCGTGAAATCCATCCCGTCGCTGTAGTTCTGCGGCATATACGCAGCGTGGATGTCCGTGCGCCGGAGCAATTCATCCGCGATTTTTCGCAGCAGTGTGGTTTTTCCGGCACCGTTTTGCCCGATCAGGCAGATCTTTTCGCCGCCATATACATGAAGATCGATCTCACCGGCAAGTGTTTTTCCGTCCGGTGCTGTCAGAGAATCCGCATGATAGGCAAGGATCGTCTTTCCGGCGGGCAGGGATATATTCTCCGCGAAACGCATCAGAATCGCGTCCTCCGTGTCGATTTTTTGCGTCTGATTCGCTTCTTCCCGTTCAAACCGCCGTCCCATCGCTTTCACTGTGTGCATTTTCTTTTTCAGCAGTCGTCCGCCGTGTGGGTCGCCGCGGGAGATGACGTTCTGCTGATGCTCGACCTTCTGGAGGATCTGCCGGTATTTCTCCATCTTCTGCCGGAATTCCGCCCGTTCCTTCTCGACAAGCTGGGCATTCTTCTGGAGCGCGCCTTCCCTTGTCTCACGATATTCCGCATAGGTCTGGCGGACAAAGGTGCAGCGCGGCACCGTTTTGCGCATCGTCTGCTCCAGATGCAAAATGGACGTAGCGCAGTTTTCGATGAGCGTCTCGTCATGGGAGATAAAGAGAAGCGGCAGAGGGCATTTCTGGATGAAGCTCTCCAGCCACGTGAGCGCGGACAGATCGAGATCTCCCGACGGCTCATCCAGCAGCAGAAGATCCGGTGCTGCCGCAAGCATCAGGGTGAGACGGATCTTCACCTTTTCCCCACCGGAATACGTACAAAGGAGCCTGTCGGAATAGAGTGTGTCGAGCGAAATCCCGACCGTGCGGCATGCATCGATGAGATTTTCGTGATCCACCTCCGCCGGCAGCAGCGCGTACACCGGGCTGTTCAGCGCAGCCTCCGTCGCTTCCTGTGCGAGATAGCCGGTGATATGCCCGTTTTTCCGGATCGCTCCGGTATACGAAATATAGTCCGCAACCAGGGACGGATCGTGTATGAGCTTCAATAACGTACTTTTGCCGTTGCCCTCCTCGCCGATAAGCACCGTTTTTGCACCGTCTCCAATAACAAAGCTCGCGTCGGAGAGAAGCAGATGGTTGTCCTTCTTATGTGTGATCGTCAAATTCTGTACCTGTAACATACAATAACACCTCATTTCCGCGTTTCCCGTCGTCGATTGCCGAAATTGTGCCATGCAGACGAAAAAACGCCGTCATGCTCCCGGACGGATCCGTGCGAACATAACGGCGCAATAGGACGTGTAGGCAATGAGGAGGTCAGTAAATCGCTGTTGGAAAACTGTTCTGCATTCCTGCCAACAACGATTTCTGCGTGATCAATAAATCCCTCTATTTCGGAAACACACATCCGCCGTATCCCGCAGCAAAAGATCCTCCTTATGCGGCTTGCCATGCATAAATACATTCAGCATGGTGAAAAAGCCGGGAGCGTATCTCTATTCACTGACGCAATACGATATTCAGATGCGCATTTTCTCCCTCATTTCTGCTTCTTGGATGAAAATAGTATAGCACAGAAGGCGCGGCTTGTCAAGGGGATAGAAAATATCAGAATTAAAATTTCATGAAAAAGATTCGCGCACACCATCTTGCAATCACAACGTAAATCGAGTATACTATAGGGGAAATGACAGATCCAGACTGTGACAAGCAAAATCCAACCACTGGATACAGGCAAAGGAGCGCGTATGAACACACTGCTGCAGGAGGCGTTATCCGTCAAGGTACCGCTTCGTTTTTCCGCGGATGGCAAATTCCGCATTCTGATGGTGTCCGATATTCATGGCGGACGCGGGTACGACGCAGATCGGACGATCCGTGCCCTGGATGCGCTGATCGACAGGTATACGCCGGGGCTGGTCCTATTGGGCGGCGACATTTGCGGTCCCGGGAAAATCCATATCGAAACGGCAGAGGAGCTGCGGGAGCTCTTAGACGGTTTGTCCGCCCCCATGGAGAAGCGCTGCATTCCCTGGGCGCACGTGTACGGCAATCACGACGACAATTTCGGACTGTCCAATGCGGCACAGCAGCCGATCTATGAGTCCTACCCACACTGTGTTTCCAAAGCGGGACCGGACGAGCTCTCCGGTGTGGGCAACTATGCTCTGCCAATCTGGGATTCTGACGGCGAACGGATCCTCTTTGCCGTATACGGTATGGATTCGCACCATTCCATCTACGACAATCGGGCGGATTTCGGTTTTCCCGAGAACACGCCGTTCTATCATCCGATCCCCGGCTGCGACAGTGAGGACGGCGTCCATTTCGATCAGCTGATGTGGTATTATAGCACCTCCATCGCTCTGGAAAACCACTGCGGCGCAAAGATTCCGGCGATGTTCTATTTTCACATTCCCCTGCCGGAACACGCGCTTGCCGCACAGCTGCGGGATAAAGCAAATTTCGATGGGACACAGCTGGAGCAGGTGGCGTGCAGTGTCGTCAATCCGGGTGTATTTGCCGCCTGCTTGCAGCGCGGAGACGTAAAGGCGATCTTCTGCGGTCACGATCATCGCAACGATTTCTGTGCGTCCTACGGCGGAATCCGGCTCGGCTACGATGGCTTTCTCAGCTATCACGCCTGCCACAAGGACCTTATCCGCGGCGGTCGCATCATCGATCTGGATGCCGCCACACTGCCGGAGCTGTCCACCTATATGGTGCGCGTACACGATGTTCTCGGAGACAGCGGCAATTCCCCACAATAAGATTCCTGCAACAATCCGCTCCGGCATGCGACATAGCAGAGAAACGGAGCAATGAACCAAAAGGACGGATGTGATACAATGTTTACCATTCAGAAAAAAAGCGGCATGGATTCAAGATCCTCAATCTCAGCGACCCGCAGCTTGGCAACGCGGAATGGGCAGAGGGCCACAAAAACCGCGCGATCCTACGCTATACCATAAACACCCTTATCGAGCGTGTCCACCCCGATCTCATCACGATCACGGGCGATCTTTCGTGGGCCGGCAACATGGAGGCGTACAAGGCGTTGGCGGATACCATCGATGCGTTCGGCATTCCGTGGGCTCCCATCTGGGGCAATCACGACAACCAGGGCGGACCTGCGGTGATCGATGCGGTTGCCGACCTTTGTCTCGGATACGCGCACTGTTGCTATGAAAAGGGCGACCCGGCTCTCGGCAACGGAAATTACGTCATCGCCGAAGAAGGCAAAATCGTCGAGGGACTGATCATGATGGACAGTCACGACAGAGAAAACTATCCGAAACCGGACGGCACGGTCGGCGAAGCGTGGGCAAAGCTGTATCCGGCACAGCTCGACTGGTATACCGCACAGGTCGATATGCTCCGGAAGCTGGGCTGCACCGATACGTCTGTCTTTCTCCACATCCCGATCTACGCGTATCGTGAAGCGTGGGAGGCGGCGCACAATCCATCTGTATCGGATTCCATCGACGTGGAGCAGTCCTATGATCCGGCGTGCTGGAACGAGGGCTATCGCGATTCCTTTGGGGTACGGTATGAGAACATCAGCAGCTATCCCCTTGAGGACGGCGCGATGGAGGCGATCCTGGCGGGCGGCACGACAAAGCACGTATTTGCGGGACACGATCACGTCAACTGCTTCTCCATCTGGTATAAGGGCGTCGATCTCGTCTTTACGCTCAAAACCGGGGCAGGCTGCTACTGGAATTCCCATCTGAACGGCGGCACCGTCATTCGGGTCACGGAAAACGGCGTTGCGGATGTGCGGCACGAATTTGTCGATGTGCAGGATCTCGTCGCTATGTCCGACCGTCTCTGTTATGCCATCGATACAAAATTCGACCTGCGCTGTGACGCGGACGGCAAATTCCGGGTGCTTTGTGTGTCTGATCTGCACACGGATAGGGACCATTGGGATGCGCGTCTGAAGCTCTCGCTGGAGGCATTGATCCGTGCGCACCGTCCCCAGCTGGTTTTCCTGCTCGGCGATATTTGCCACAATGAGGGGATGCGCGATCCGGAAACCCTGCGGGCGTATCTCGCCGACATCATGGAGCTATGCGAAACGGAGCATATTGCATGGGCGCATATTCCCGGCAACCATGACCGCGAGGACGGCATCCCGACAGAGGTATTCTCCGCGTTCCCGATGAATCTCTCCCGGCGCGGTCCGGCAGAGCTGTCCGGCTACGGCACCTATGCGCTCCCGATCTGGCACCACGACGGCGATCACACAAGCGGTCCTGCGGCGATGCTCTGGGCGTTTGATTCCCATACCGGGATCGATGCGTATGCAGCCCGCCATGGGATCGATCCGGAAACGTTCGCCATGCAGAATTTCCCGTATTCCCACGACAGGTACGATTCCGTCAACGCCGACCAGACCGCGTGGTACTACGAAAATTCCGCGGAGTTGGAGAAAATTTACGGGCGTAAGATCCCGGGTGTCATGCTCATGCACGCGCCGGTTGCCGAAATGTTCCTGATCGCCGCCAATCCGACCGCGACCAACATGGAAGGGGAATGCCGGGAAGGAATCGGCGGTGCGGTACTGAACAGCGGACTGTTTGCCGCCGCTTATGAACGGGGAGACATCCGGGAGATGATTGCCGGACACGACCACCTCAATAACCTGAGCGGCACCTATATGGGAATCCGCCTGACAGAGGATGCAAGCATCGGCTTTGACGTGTACGGCGACAACGATCTGCGCGGCGGACGGCTCCTCACCTTCTCGGAAAGCGACCCGACGGCATACGAATCCCACCATGTGTTTGTGCGGGATCTACTCCCTCCCGAAACGCTTGCCGGACCGCACGACCACAACTGAACAACGAGGATACCGCCATGTCCGAAAACAAAAAACAATCCCCGTTTTCCGCTTGCCTGACCCACGATTTCCACAAAAACGGCAGCTATAGAATCCTGCTCCTGCCCTCCTGCAACGCGGACTATGCCAACCGCCACACACTCGCATCCGCCATTGACGCCAAGCTCGACGCAGCACAGCCCGATTTCGTGTTCCTTGTCGGAGATGTCACGCGAAATCTCTCCGATGCAGAAGCACTGCACACGGTTCTTGCGGATATGCTTGCACCGGTGTTCTCGCGCAAACTCCCCTGGGCACATGTATTCGGCGACAGAGACCGTGCCGGTGTCACCGCAGATATGGTGAAAGCGATGCCGGCGGTGTATAGCTCCCTCCCACTCTGTCTGTCTGGGATCGGGGATGCAGAGCATGAGGATTACACCATCGGCATTGTGGACGCGGCAGACGGTGAACCGATCGTCTGTCTCTATTGTCTCGATTCCCACAGTGACATTCACGCGTATGAGACACGCTACGGCAAGCCGGATGCAGACGGAAAGCTCCCTCCGGCACGATTGCCCCAGCCACTGTATGGAAAATACTATCTCGATGGCATTCACTACCGCCAAACGATCCGCTGCACACACACTGCACAGGCACTGGAAGAAATGTACGGGCGCAGGATCCCGTCGGTTCTTCTCTTTCACACACCGATCCCGGAATTTTCTCTGGTTACGATGAATCAGGGAAATTGTCGGATGCGCGGTTTTCAGTGGGAGAGCATCCGTTGCTCTGTGGTAAACAGCGGAATCTGCGCCGCTGCTCTGGAACGTGGGGATGTGCGTGCCATATACGCCGGAAATACCGCAAAAAACAACTGGTACGGCATCTTCGGCGGCATCCATATCGGACAACTCATCGATTTCATGGGCGAGAACGGTACGCCAAACGGTGCGACTGTGGTGGAAATCTCCCGGGACGGCACCGTTTCAGAACAATATCTGCCGTAAATACCGGATCCGACCGCCACTGCACACGATATATACCCGGCTATTCGTCCCGTTTCCGGAATCCAAGCGGTCTCCGACTGCCGCTACGGTTCCGGTACGGGTGTTGGCGGCGTGTTCTGGAAAGCGATTTCTATGGAGATAGACTGCCGTGTATCCCCACAATAAAAAAGTACAACTTTTTTTGAAAAAGCTATTGACAAACGAGAAAGAATCTGGTATAATATCAACCGTTGAGGGGAGCGCAGGAAACACTGCAAAGCCCACAACGAAAAACAAATAGCGGTATTGTGTAAAGGTAGCACAGCAGACTCTGACTCTGTATGTCGGGGTTCGAATCCCTGTACCGCTGTAGCCGATGGTATGATTCCGTCGGCTTTTGTTTTTTCTCTTGCATTTTCTGCATACTTGTGGTATCATAGTCTATACTTACGATATATCCGCAAAACTCCGGACAACACCGCCCTGCCGCATTCGTTTGGGCGGCTATACCCTGTCCCGTTTTGCCGTATCTCGGAGTAGCGTATGCGTTTTTATCATTTCTGGCAAAAATTCTGGTTCTCGTTCCGTATCGGCTTCAAAACCGGAGTGGCTGCACTATTCTGCATCGGCTCGATCCTGTTTGCACTGTGGCTTCTGTTTGCGCTCTGACACCGCTATATACCGTTCCATGGCGCAATACGGACAGATCCCGTTTTTTGCCATTTCGGGAGTATACTATGCGGCTCGATAAATTTTTGGGCGAATCCGGTCTCTTCTCACGAAAGGAAGCCGGAATTGCGGTGCGCGGCGGTCGGATTGCCGTGGACGGTGTGCTCGTCCGGGATCCGGCTATGCACATTGCGGAATCGGCGGATGTGACCTGTGACGGAAAGCCGGTACGCTGGTCGAAATATCAATATATCTTATTATACAAGCCCGCGGGCGTCATCAGTGCGTCGGAGGAGGGCAGCGGCGATCGCGCAGAAACGGTTATGTCCCTTTTGCCGGAATCCTGCCGGAGACTCGGAATGTTCCCCTGCGGCAGACTCGACAAGGACACCACGGGTCTGCTCATCGTCACAAACGACGGTCCGAGTGCGCACAAATGGCTTTCTCCGCGCCGTCATGTGCCGAAAACCTACCGCTATCGATGTGAGCCGATGCTCAGCACGGAGGGACAGGCAAAAATGGAAGCCGGTATGGATCTCGGCGATTTTGTCTCCAAGCCTGCCGTGGTCTCTCCTGCCGAAGACAGGCTGTCGGGCGGATCGGAGATCACTGCTCTTGAACGGATCACATTCGGTCCGCTCACCCTCGATCCCACACTGGAACCGGGACAATGGCGGTATCTGACCGAGACGGAAATACACGCACTGCTCTCCTGGGCGGATGGTGAAAATCACATGGAATAAGGAATACATATGGACTACATCAAAACGATCGCAGTTGAGCTGCATCTGTCCGAGAAACAGGTACAAGCGGCAGTACAGCTTCTGGACGACGGCAATACCGTACCGTTTATCGCGCGGTATCGAAAGGAGGCCACGGGCGGACTGGACGATGAACAGCTGCGCAGTCTGACCGAACGGCTCACTTATCTGCGCGGACTGGAAAAACGCAAAGAAGAGGTACGCGCACTCCTGTCCGACATGGAAAAGCTGACCCCGGAATTGTCTGCCGCCATCGATGCTGCCGCAACCATGACCGCGGTGGAGGACATCTACCGTCCCTATCGTCCGAAACGGCGGACCAGAGCGTCGATCGCAAGGGAGCGGGGGCTGGAGCCGTTTGCCGCGCTGCTAGTATTGCAGAAACGGGAATACCGTCCTGCTCTGACTGAAACCGCGCGGAAATACATCGCTCCCGACAAGGAGGTTCCCGACGCGGACGCGGTCTTTGCCGGTGCGAATGATATTCTGGCGGAGGATTTCGCGGATTCAGCCGATGCGCGGCAGGTCTTGCGGGAATTGCTGCTCAGGCAAGGCGAAATCGTCACGAAGCAGGCGGCGGATATGCCTGTGTATGCCCAGTATTACGATGCACGTGAAAAGCTGTCCACCATTCGGTCCCACCGGATCCTTGCCATCAATCGCGGCGAGGCGGAGGGTGCGCTGAAGGTCTCCCTGGAGCTGGATCGGGATCGCGCCCTCTCGATGCTTGCCGATCGCCTGATTCAGAATCCGCACAGTCCCGCCTATCCGTATGTCCACGGCGCACTGGTCGATTCGTATGACCGCCTGCTCTATCCGTCCGTGGAGCGCGAGGTACGGGGTATGCTGACCGAAAAAGCGCAGGACGGCGCGATCCACGTGTTTGCGAACAATCTGCGTCACCTGCTTTTGCAGCCGCCTCTCAAGGGAAAAACGGTTCTCGGCTTCGC
>USGH01000030.1 GCA_900554225.1 uncultured Eubacteriales bacterium
TACCGGGTGCTTGTGGCGAATGTGGCGGGCTGCGTATTCATGGAGCCGCTTGCCTCCCCGTTTGAGACCATGGATCGGATCCTCCAGCGGGAATCGGGCAGCTATGACCTTGCGGTGTGCGACATCCATGCCGAGGCGACCAGCGAGAAACTGGCGTTCGCACGGTACTTTGACGGCAGACTGGCAGCGATCTGGGGCACGCACACGCACGTTGCGACCGCGGATGAAACGATCCTCCCGGGCGGCACCGGATACATCACGGATCTGGGCATGTGCGGTTCGCACGCGGGCATTCTCGGGGTCTCCACGGACGCGATCCTGCACAAATATCTCGTAAAGACCCCGGTGCAGTTTCTGCCGGCACAGGGCGAGGAACAGCTCCACGGTGCGCTGTTCACGCTGGAGGAGAGCTCCGGCAAATGCATCGCGGTGGAGCGGATCACCGGGTGACGGAGCGATTCCGGCAAAGTGCGCGTATGGATTCCCGTTCCAAACACATCTATCCATCTACCCATATATACCACAATCTTATACTACATAGTCACAGTATCGGAGGTACATCACCATGAAAATTTCCATGCAGAATATGCGCGGCACAGCGGCAAACTGCGACCGCTATTTTGAGCTGCCGGCAGGCTCGTTTTCCTTTGACGACCGTCTCGCGGGAGAGCTTTCCCGTCTGACGGACATCCAGCTTATGGACACGAAGGTCTGGCGTCTCTTTGTCGATCTGTTCCGCCATCCCGGTGTGGACGACGCAAATTCCGGCTGGCGGTGCGAATACTGGGGCAAGATGATGCGCGGCGCGTGCTTCACGTATCGTGTGACGGGAGATGAAGCCCTGTACGCGGTGCTGGAGGAGACGGTACGCGATATGCTCAGCGCAGAGGATCCGTTCGGCCGCTTCTCCACCTATTCCGTGGACGCGGAATTTCACGGCTGGGACATCTGGGGCAGAAAGTACATCTTACTCGGTATGGAATATTTCGCCGAGATCTGCCACGATCCCGCCCTTGTGGAAAAGATCGTCACGGCAATGACGCACCATGTCGATTACATGATCGGCAAGCTCGGACGCGAGGAGGACGGCAAGATCAACATCGCCAAGGCGACGACGCACTGGGACGGTCTCAACTCCTGCTCCATCATGGAGCCGGTCATGTTCCTCTACAACATCACCGGAGAGGCGCGGTTCCTCGATTTTGCGGAGTACATTCTCTCCTTCGGCGGCACGGCAAGCGTCAATCTGTTCGATCTGGCGTATGAGGATCGGATGCCCGTCTCGTCCTACCACGTGACCAAGGCGTATGAGATGATCTCCTGCTTTGAAGGACTGGCGGAGTACAACAAGGTCAAGCCGTCGGTTCGCCACACCCTCGCCCTCATCCGGTTCGCCAATCGCGTTCTCGCCGAGGAGCACACCGTCATCGGCTGTCTCGGCTGCAATTTTGAATCCTTCGACTACGCAGCGCGTGAGCAGTTCAACGAGGCGCACCGCGGGATCATGCAGGAAACCTGCGTAACCGTGACGTGGATGAAGTTCTTATGGCAGCTCTTCCGTCTGACCGGCGAGGCAAAGTACATGGACGCCTTTGAGACCGCCGCCTACAACGCCATGTCCGCCGCTTTGAAAACGGAGATGGATCCGGAGGACAACGGCGGGGTGCTTCTGCCGATCCACAGCTACAACCCGCTCCGCTGGGAGGTACGGTATAAGCAGATCGGCGGCAAAATGGACATCTCGCCCGAATCCGTATACGGCTGCTGCGTGTGCATTTCGTCCGCGGGCTTTGCGCTGGAGGGACTTTGCGCCGCCTGTGTGGACGGGCAGGACAACATCGCCGTCAACCTGTACAGAAACGGCACGGTAAAGACCCCGGCAATCGATTTCGCGATGGAAACGTGCTATCCGGAGGAGGATACGGTGCGTGTGCATATCGGTGCGGTGCGGAAGCAGGCTGCGCTGTCCCTGCGGATCCCGGCATGGTCGAAGATCACGCTCTGCCACGTGAAATCCGCGGACGGCACGGTGGAGAAATACAAAGCGGCAGCCGGCGCATATCTGCGTCTGGAACGCACCTGGCAGGCGGGCGACGAGATCACGCTGACCTTTGACATGAATCCGCGCATCATCACCCCGCAGGACTACGATGCAGAAGCGACGGTAACGGATCGGTACGCCATTGCAAGAGGTCCGGTGGTATTCGCCATCGACGGTGTGGACGACACGGAACCGGTCGTGGTCCCGACGGGCGATCTGGCGTTCCCGGTATCCACGGAGGAAGCGTCTGTTCCCTGTGTGCAGTCCCTCTGCCTCCCGACCGCAAACGGAAACGTTGTTCTCGTAGACTATGCCTCCGCCGGACAGCTCGACGGGCACAAGGTATCCTGCTGGATCAAGAAGTGAGCCGCGGGGAGCCTTCACCGGACGTAGAATCCGGCTTTACCAATATAGGAGTATCGGAAATGCCAAAATACAGAAAAGACCGCATCAACCGCTCGGTGGCGGAGGAAATTGCCGCCATCCTGCGGGAGGTGAAAAACCCCGTTGTTGCGGGAACGATGATCTCCGTCACGTCCGCGGATGTGTCGCAGGATCTCAAATTCGCAAAAATCTACTATTCCGTATTGGGCGACGCGGATGAAAAGGAGCTGAGAAACGCCTTCCGCTCCGCCGCTCCCTTTATCCGGAGCCAGCTTGCCCACCGTCTCAATCTGCGCATCACGCCGGAGCTGACCTTTGTGCGCGACAACGGAATTGCCCACGGTGCCGAGATCGCCTCGATCCTGCATGGGCTGCACGCACAGGACGCGGTGTCCCCCTCAGGCGACGCAGACGACACAGAAACGGAGGCGGGCGAATGATGGACAGCGGAAGCACCGTAATGCCGATTGTATATCCGGAGATCTCTCTCACGGAAATCTGCGACATTCTGGAGACGGCGGAGAACGTATTGATTCTGACCCACGTAAACCCGGACGGCGACACGATCGGTTCTGCATACGCGCTGCAATGTCTGGTGGAGGCGATGGGCACACGCGCGCGGGTGATCTGTCCGTCCCCGATCCCGCATCGGCTGGCGTTCCTGATGCACGGCGACGGCGATCCCGCATGGTCGGCGGACGAAACGGACAGTGCGGCGGACACGTATGATGTGATCTGCTCCGTGGATGTGGCGTCTCCGATGCAGCTGGGGGAGCTTGGCTGTCTTTTGTCGGTGGTGGATTTCATGATCGACCACCACGGGACGGGGGAGCCGTTCGCGCCGCACTGGATTGACGAGCACGCGTCGGCCTGCGGGGAGATGCTCTACGACATCTACTGTGAATTGTCGTCGCGCGGTCATTTTGAGGTTCATCCGGAAGCGGCGCGGCGGATCTACGCGGCGATCGTCTCGGACACGGGCAGCTTCAAATTCTCGAACACGACGACAAAGACCCATCTGATCGCGGCAGGGCTGGTGGACGTTATCAACACGGCGGCGGATGGCGGTATGGACACGGCGGCGGTCTGTCGGTCCCTGTTTGGGCAGCGGACCCTCCGGGAAATGCAGGCGCAGGCGTTGGCGATCACGAATCTGCTGCTGTTCTGCGGCGGCAGGCTCGGTGTGGTGCTGTTCACGGCGGAGATGCTTGCCGCTGCCGGGTTGACCGAGGAGGACATCGGCAATGCGGTAGACACGCCGCGTTCCTTAGAGGGAGTCCAGATCGGTCTGTCGATCCGCCAGCTGGGGGATACGAACACGTACAAGGTATCCTCCCGTGCGAACGGGGACTACGACTGTGCCGCCGTCTGTGCCGCATTCGGTGGAGGAGGGCACACCCGTGCCGCCGGATGCACCATCGAAGCCGACACGCCTGCGGATGCTGTTGCCTTGGTGGTTACGGCATTTTCTTCGGCATTAGAGTAGGGGGACGCGAGGAGAACGGTCGCTTTTAAAAAAGCTCCGCAAAACTTTTATACTGGGATGGGGATGGGATTTTGTTTGTGCAAGTCCGATTGCTTCTCAATATGCGTTGTCCGTTTCCTGAGAAGATCGTTCGCGAGCGGCTCACCGAATTTAGCTTGCTAAATTCCGTGATCCGCCTTCTACGGGGAGTGATTGCTGGATACAGTTCCGGGTGCTTTCCGGTATGCGTTGTCCGTTTTCTGAGAAGGATGCGTTTGCCAGCGGTTACAGAGGGCTGTTTTTCGCGAAAGCCCCTTTTCCACACATTAGATTGGAGATTCGCCTATGTCCAGATCCAAGCCCTCGGCGGTGTCGGGGATCCTCATTGTAAACAAGCACGCCGGTGTTACCTCGCACCGGATCATCTCGATCTGTCGGCGGCTATACCAGACGACGCAGGTCGGGCACACGGGAACGCTGGATCCGCTGGCGACCGGGGTATTGCCGATCCTGATCGGGCGTGCCGTCAAAGCGTCGGAGTATGTGATGGCGGGAGAAAAGCGGTATATTGCGACCTTACGGCTCGGTCTGACCACGGACACGGAGGATGTGACGGGCGAGGTGCAATCGGTCTCGGACGAGATTCCGTGCTATCGGGAGGTAGCATCGGTCTGTGCGCGCTTTATCGGTCCGCAGACGCAGGTGCCGCCGATGTATTCCGCGGTGAAGATCGACGGGAGAAAGCTCGTGGATCTGGCGCGGGAGGGCAAGGAGATCGACCGCACGCCCCGGGAGATCGCGGTACAATCGATCCGCCTCGCACCGGGTACGGCACCGGAATCGTATGACCGCACGCCGCCGGAGCCCGCAGACGGATTTTCCGCAGCGGTAGAACCGGATACCGCGATCTATCGGGAATACACGCTCGACATTGTCTGCTCGAAGGGGACGTACATCCGCACGCTATGCGCCGACATCGGGAAAATGCTTGGCTGCGGCGGTGCGATGGCGACCCTGTGTCGGGTACGGAGCGGCAGCTACACCTTAGACGGTGCGTACACGACGGATGCGCTGAACACGCTCGATTACGAAACGCTGCTCACCCTGCCGGAGCCGGTGGAAACGCTCTTTTACGCGCTGCCGGAGGTCTACGTGAACGACTTTTTCCGGAAGCTGGTGGTAAGCGGCACCCCGCTCTATCAGAAGAAGCTGCACGTTTCGGTCGCTCCGGGCAGTCTGATACGGCTGAAAACGCGCACGGAATCCGGCGGACAGTTTTTCGCCCTCGGCAAGGCGGACACGGACGAATCCGGCGACGCGGTGATCCGGCTGGAGAAGCTGTTTATTCTATGAGGAAGCCTATGAAACCGAAAAAGAAAACCACACAAAATATCCCCTCCGCTGTGCAGACGCCGGAGGAAAAGTGCCGCAGCCGGTATCTGTTCGGTGCGCTCGGGCAGATTCTGTACGCAATGCCGTCGCTTGCACTCGTCGGGATGATCTACGTCATGGGTGCCGCGCTGCCGGGCTTGATCGCCGCCGTGGTCACTGTACTCATGGGAATCGCCGTCGGATTTGCCGCACTGACCTGCATGAAGAAAAACCGGGGTCGGATGCTGCTTTCCGCGCTGTGCTTTGCCGCCGTTGTGCCGCACGCCATATCCCTGCTCCTGCTGGGCGGCTGGTACGCGATCCTGCTGCCGGCGTTTCTCCTGGATATGCTCCTTTTGAGCGGAATGAAAGCGGTCGGGAAATAAATACGTAATCGAAAAAACGCCGGAGTCCTTTTGCGGATTCCGACGTTTTTTTTATGCGATTTTGAATCGGTGCCGTAGAGCCGCCGGTGGGATCATCCCGCTTCGCCAACGGATCGCCAGTTTAAGCCGTAGTCGTCGCGGATGGTGGTGTCGTCCCGGACGAAGAGAGCGTCCTCGACGTTGACGTTGCCGCTGCCGAAGCCGTAGCTTGCCATATCGTCGCTGTACGCGCCGCGGTAGACTGCCACGTGGATGTGTGCGCCGGAGGAATTGCCCATGGTGCCGCTCTGGTAGAAGTATTCGCCCTGGGTCAGCACCCGTCCGACGGTCAGGTCGGAAATATCGTTGTCGTGCATGAACAGCACCGTCATATAGTCGTAGCTGCCGTCCGCGTAACGCACCTTATCCGTACTCTGGATCCACACGCCGTTGCAGGTGGTCTCTCCCGGATCGACGCGCACGACCTTGGCGTTGAACGGCGCGAATGCCATGCCGTTGGTCGGCTGAATGTCGAGGGCGTTCTGCTTCTGGTGGGAATATTCGTCGTAGGCACCCTGCGTCACCGACATCGTCTGACACGGGAACAGAGCGAGATCCCGTCCCGCACCGTCGATGATGCCCATTTTCTCAATGATCCACGACTGACCCGCCGTCTCGGACGCGCTGTAGGTGAGATTTGTGCCGTTCGCGGTCAGGATGCGCTGTCCCTCCGCGGTCTGTGCGACAAAGGTCCACACGCCGTCCACGGTTCCCTGCACGGAAAATTCAAGCGCATTTTTTGAGGTGGTCTGGTAGATCGCCGCAGAGCCGTTCTGACCGATCCCCAGTGCGCGATGGAAGCCGCCGCGGGAACAGGCCGCGTACAGGAGGTAGGTTCCGCGTTCGGTGCGCTCCAGGCGGAAGGATTGGCTCACGTCGCCCGTCGCGTTCCAGAGACAGACCCCCAGTCCCTCATAATCGCGATTGGGGCCGTCCGCCAGCACGTTCAGAACCATGGGGGTCGTATCGTTCCCCGCCTGCCGGATCGTATAGTAGCCGTCGGGAATGATCCACTCCGCGCGATAGCCGACCTTGTCCATAAAGGAAGCCGTTTCCGCCGGATCGTTGCTCCAGAGCAGGAACACCGCGTCCGTGTACGAGAGGAATCCGCTTTCCACGAGAACCTCGGAGAGCATTTTGTCGCTGTTTTTCCGTCCGGCGCGCAGGGTATTGTACATGGCAACGACCGAGTCGCCTCTGGTAAACGGATCGTCCGCGCTGTTTTCACACAGTCCCATCGCACAAGCGAGGAGGGACGCCGTATCGAGCCGGAAATCCGCGTTCATCCGGTAGCCGAGGGCATAGAGCATATAGGACATAAAGGTGTCCGGCGTACAGGGATCCCCCGTGCGGAAACGATTGTCGGGTGTGGTCTCGGTCAGCCCGTTCTGGTACAGAATGCCGATATAGCCGCTTGCCCAATCCGGCACGTCCGTATAGGGATGGGAATAGGCACCGGTATTTGCCGCCGCCTCCATGCCCATGAGACGCACCGCCATGACCGCGCCTTCGAGCCGGGTGAGGTCGCGATGGAGGTCAAAGGTGACGCTGCCTGTCGCCGTAGTGCCTGTCCCGGTGATGAGATCGAGGTAGTACAGCCGCATTGCCGCATCGTCCTCAGACAAAGCGGCACCGGAGCGGATCACGGAATGGATCGCACTCGGTACCTGGATCCCGAGCCGCGGCGTAAGGTTGGAGATCACCGGTGCGGCGGAGAGCGGCAGGATCAATGCGCAGGCAAGGGTCATCGACAAGAGGGTGTGCTTACAAAAATGTCCCGCGCGGGAACGGAAAGAATACTGCAAAATAAAATAGCCTCCTCTGAGGGATACGATAGCGATTTATACGTTATCCTATAAAGATACATAAGGGAATCCCCGCACAGCCGCAGAGTTTCCCTTATGATATTATAGCGTATTTTTATCCGTTCGTCAAGGGCTTGTTGCAGATTTTATGTGATTTTCCCCGAAAAATCGACAAAAGGCTACCGCTAAATCATCGGTATGGTAAATATTTCCCGCAATCCTCCCTTCACCCGCACCGACCGCCGGCCGCGCGTTCCGGAAAGGCAGAACCGCCCCACAGCAACAAAATCCGCCGGAATTCGCAGAATACAATTGACTTCCCCGCGCTTTGGTGCTATAATATCCTTGCAATCTTATGCAAAAATCAAAGGAGTCTCATTATGGCAAATACCGTTCTTGTAGAAACCAGCGCGCGCCACGTCCATCTGACGGAGGAACACATCAAGATCCTCTTTGGGGAAGGCGCGACCCTTACCGTGAAGAAGCCGCTGTCCCAGCCCGGCCAGTTCGCCTGCGAGGAGAGAGTCACCCTCGTCGGCCCCAAAAAGTCTATCCCCAACGTGATCATCCTTGGACCCGCCCGCAGCGCAACCCAGGTGGAGGTCTCTCTCACCGACGCGCGTACCCTTGGTGTGGACGCTCCCGTTCGTGAATCCGGTGACATTGCCGGCTCCGGCGCATGTAAGATCGTCGGTCCCTGCGGCGAAGTCGAGATCTCCGAGGGCGTGATCGCCGCAAAACGGCACATCCACCTCACCCCCGCCGACGCGGAAGCCTTCGGCGTCGAGGACAAGCAGATCGTCTCCGTCAAGATCAGCTCCGCGGACAGAAGCACCATCTTCGGTGACGTCGTCGTCCGCGTAAGCCCCAAATTCGCCGCCGCTATGCACATCGATACCGACGAATCCAACGCCGCCTGCGCTTTCGGCAAGTGCTACGGGGAGATCCTCAAGTAATTTTTTATGGGGAACGTGGGGGGATACGCGTCAGAACCTTTTTGAAAAAAGGTTCCGACACCTCCAAAAACTTTTGTGAAAAGGGATTTGGGTGGAGTTTGTGCAGGGCTGGCACATACAATATTGTCTGTGCAGGGCTGGACTGGGTTTATTCTGTATCGTTCGATGGCTTTGGGCGTTTGCTATCGTAGAATGTAGAATACGGTATCGCTCTTTCCCGGCACGCACGTTTTCCCCCGCACCCATTTGGATTTCACCAACATCCAGAAAGGAGAAGGCTCCCGTTCATACGGCACCTTCCCCTTTTCTTCATTATTGTTGCAGTAGGACAGACAAACAACAATATGTCTCCATCCCTGCAAAAACCATACTATAGCCCCAGCCCTGCAAAAACCATATCCCCATCCCCTTTTTTATAAAAGTTCTTGCCAAGCTTCTTTCAAGAAGCGTCTCCGTCTCCCCCGTTCCCCTCGTTCCCCGTATCCCCCGCGCGTGATTGTAAACCGAAGCTGACGGTGATGGCTGTGTCCACGGCGCGCATTACGGAATCGTCGAGGTGGCCCATCTTCTCGCCTAACCGTTTTTTGTCAATGGTGCGGATCTGCTCAAGCAGGATCACGGAATCGCGGGCAAGACCGACGCGGTCGGCATAAACGTCTATGTGCGTGGGGAGCTTCGCCTTGCGAAGCTTGCTGGTGATCGCCGCCGCAATGACCGTCGGACTGTAGCGATTGCCCACGTCGTTCTGCACGATCAGCACCGGACGCACCCCGCCCTGCTCACTCCCTACCACCGGACTCAGGTCCGCGTAAAATATATCTCCTCGCCGGATCGTCATGATGTACTTCCTCCCTTTCCCCATTCCCTGCCATTAGTATATCCAACTTACTATAGGATATGCAGCCGCAGGCGACTTGGCGAACGCGGGGGATGCGCGGGGGGATGCGCGTCAGAACCTTTTTGAAAAAAGGTTCCGACACCTCCAAAAACTTTTATACATGGGGGATGGGGCTATGGTTTGTGCGTATTTTTGGGGGAATGCAGTTTGTGCGGATCGCTTGCTTGTTTTTCTCTTTTTATTTCCCAAGTACAGGAGGATTTTCCTATGGACAAACGCATGGACGGGGTGCTGCTTGCCTCGGATTATGACGGGACGCTTTGTCAGGGCGGCATTTCGGACGAGGTGCGGCAGGCGATTTGCCGATTCCGGGATGCGGGCGGTCGATTCGGCGTGGTATCCGGGCGGGACTATGCCGGGGGATATGCCATGTTCCGGCGGGAGAATCGGTTCCCGTTCGATTTCGTGCTGGGTCTCAACGGAGCGATCGCCTTTGACGCGTCCGGCCGCCTGCTGTTTGGCGATGTGATCCACGATCCGGCACTGATGACCGCACTGCGGGAATTTGTCTTTGCGCACGTCGCCACCATGGTCGGCTTCTACACCCGCTACAGCGCACTCCGGTTCGATTCCCGCTATCCGAACGGACACTGGTCCGGTACGCAGATGGAGTATTCCCCGCACGACCGGATCGGCGCGTTCACGGAATTCTGCGCGGCAAACGCGATCTGTGAGACGGAGGACGAGGCAATCGCCGGGACTGCGGCACTGCGGAAGGCGTTCCCGATGCTCAATCCGATGCGCAACGGTCGGTGTATCGACATTCCGCCCGCCGGCATGGATAAGGGCGAGGGAATCGCACGGTACGCGGCACGCTTTGCCATCGACCACGACCGGATCTTCACCGCGGGCGACAACGACAACGACGTATCGATGCTCTCCCGCTACCACGGCTTTGCGATGACGGTATCCTCCCCCGATGCCCGCGCCGCCGCCGTCTGTCAAGCCGACGATATTGCCGATGTGATCGCGCAGATCGAGGCAATGCTGTAATCCCCCGGGGATACGCAAAATCCTATCCACAAAACACAAAGGAGCCACTATGCCAATCAAAATCCCATCCGGACTGCCTGCCGGTGAAATTCTGTCCCGCGAGAACATCTTTGTCATGGACGAGCATCGCGCCGTCACACAGGACATCCGACCGCTGCGGCTGGCGATCCTCAATCTGATGCCAACGAAAATCACCACGGAGACGCAGATCATCCGCCTGCTCTCGAACACGCCCCTGCAGATCGAGCTGACCCTGCTCCAGACCGCGTCCCATGCCTCCACCCACACCGCCGAAGCACACATGACCGCCTTCTACCGCACCTTTGACGACGTGCGCGATGAACGGTTTGACGGGCTGATCATCACGGGCGCACCGGTGGAAAACCTCGATTTCACGGACGTGGATTACTGGGACGAGCTGTGCGCGATCATGGCGTGGTCCAAGACGAACGTATATTCCACGCTCCACATCTGCTGGGCGGCGCAGGCGGGACTGTGGTACCATTACGGGATCCCCAAGTATTCCCTGCCGGAGAAGATGTTCGGTGTATTTGCCCACGACACGCTCCAGCCCTCCCATCCGCTGGTGCGTGGGTTTGACGAAACGTTTTCCGCCCCGCATTCCCGCCATACGGAGGTTCGCCGCGCCGACATTGAGAAGTGTCCCAAGGTGGAGATCCTCGCGGAATCGGCGGAGGCAGGGGTATACATCGTGGCGTCTCGGAAGCGCAGGCTCTTTTTCGTGACCGGACACAGCGAGTACGACGCGGGAACGCTTGCCGCCGAGTACCATCGGGACGTGGAGCGCGGACTGCCCATTGCCCTGCCGCGCCATTATTTTCCGCACGACGATCCGACGCTGCCGCCGCGCAACACCTGGCGGAGCCACGCGCACCTCTTATTCTCCAACTGGCTGAACTATTTCGTTTATCAGGCGACGCCGTATGATCTCACAAGCATCGCCACGGTGACGGAATAAGGTGGGACCTGCCCCACCGCCCTGTTCTCCGGGACTTGTCCCGGCACCCTATTCTTTTGACTTGCAGTCTGCTATATTCCCGCGCGGCAGGTACGAGGATGCCTTGGCATCCAGTACCGATCCGCGCGGCTTCGGCTGTACTTGCGGTTTCGGCTTGCTTGACTTGCAGTCGGCTTATGTTGTTTGTATTCTTATAAGGTAACTGCGTTTGGCTTGGGTCGCTTGTATTGGTTTCTTCAATGAGGAATACCTCATCGCTCTTGTAGATTTTATTGCTCCTTGCGGGGGCACCAAAGGACAGGGACGGCGGGATTTGCGAATCCCCCCTTCCCTATCCGAAGCACGCTTGCGTGGTTAACTGGACTCTAACTCTTCCACCCGGGGAATCGCTGCGGCGGGTTGATTGGGCTGCCGCGGGTTTGGGGCAATTTAGGAATCCGGTGTCCGGTGCGGACTTTTCGTCGCCACTTCGACATAATGTTTGGGTGCTTTGTGTTCGGGCTTGGACTGTTCGCGTTTCAGTTGGTCTTGTTTGGCTTGTATCGTTTGTTTTTCATTGTTGGGTGAAAAAAAGACGCTGTTTGTTTGGCTTTGTCGCACGTTCTTTGGATTACCGCTGACCGCGACTATTGTCACAATTTCGTTTAGTGCAAGTCCATTTCACCAAATAGGCTGGGTTGAACCATACTGGAAAAAGGCGTTCGTGCGGTTTAGGCTTCTAATGATCTGGTTTTCCATAACGTTATCAACCAAAACAAACGACCCAACCGCGGTCAGCGCAAATCCAACTATAGACCATATCCAAACCCACCGTAGCCGCAGGCACGAACAGTCCATCCCCCCAATAATGAAAAACGAAAGATACAAGCCCAACAACCCGACTGAAACACGAACGATACCAGCCCGAACACAGATAGCCAAATAAAATTCGGAACTGGCGAGTAACGATAGCACCGGAATACAGCTACCTACATTGACCCAAGCCCGCGGCAGCCTACATTTCCCCGCCGCAGCGGATTCCCCGGGTGGATGAGGTGGAGTCCAGAGGATGGGGAAGGAGGGCTCCGCAGAGTCCTTCTTCCTCGTCCTTTGGTGCGCCGCAAGGCAACAATAAAATCTACAAGAGCGATGAGGTATTCCGCATTGAGAAAGCCAAAAGAAACGACATAAGCCAAACGCAGTTTCCTTACAAATAACAAAGGAAATCAGCAAACGCAGTTTGATAAGCTGACTGCAAGTCTAAAAATATTGGGCGTGGGACAAGTCCCACAAATGCCCCCGCAAGGGGGATCAGTACAGCACCGGCAGGGGGTTGTCCGCGTGAATCTGCTCGTTCAGGCGGATCTGCCGCAATACCTGCTCCGGGGTGATCTCCAGCGGCGCACCCTCCGTCAGATGGCGGTGGATCATCCTGTAATAGGCGTCCACGGCGGTGGTGAATGCGCTGCCCGTGAGATCGCACGATTCCTTGTGCCAGTTCAGCTTCTCCCCGCAGTACGCCGGAAGATCCGTGTCGGGCTTGCCGAGCGGACGGAGCTGCAATGCCGGAAGCGGAATCTCGTTCGGATCGAACCACTGCCACTCCACGGTGGAATAATTCGCCCGCAGACTGCCGTTTGTCGCCTGAATCACGTACAGATACGGCGCGTATGCGTTGCAGGACGAGATCTCAATATCGAATAACGGCTTGTTTTCCCCGGAGAACAGGATCTTCGCGTAATCCTCCGCGTCGCCCGCAATGTTCGCACGATCCAGCTTCGAATAGAGCAGGCGCGGTTCTGCGTCGTAGCCGAACAGATCCAGTGCCTGATCCATCGGGTGCGGCCCCGTGTTCATCACACCGCCGCCATTGTACCGCAGGGAGCATTGCCAGTCCCAGCGGCGCGCAAAGCCGGAGAACGCGATCGAATATTGCAGCACTCTGCCCAGTACCCCGGAGGCTAAGATCTCCTTGATCTTCACAAAATACGGCGCGTAACGGGACTGCTGGAACGGCGCGATCATTCGCCCTGTCTCCGCGGCGGTCCGGATCAGCATCTCCACGTCCTCCGCGTGCTTGGCAAGCGGCTTCTCTGTCACCACGTCAAAGCCATGCCGCATCAGATCCGCCGCAATCGCCGCGTGCTGATAGCTGAACGTGGAATTGACCACCAGATCGATCTCGTCCCGGTGCGCAAACAGCTCCTCATACGACGCGTATACCGGACAGCCGTATTCCTCCGCCGCCCGCGCCCGCCGATTCTCCAGCTCGTCCACAACGGCAACGACCTTGTACTGCGTATTCGCCGCACTCCGGAAATACGCCCCGTGAATATCGCGCCCACTGCGCCCTTGCCCTATGATGGCTACTCGTAACATTTTTGGTATCGCGGGAAAACCTTTTTGAAAAAGATTT
This sequence comes from uncultured Eubacteriales bacterium, assembly GCA_900554225.1. GTDB lineage: Bacteria > Bacillota > Clostridia > Oscillospirales > CAG-272 > UMGS1696. The sequence goes on from USGH01000030.1 coordinate 13,713, forward strand.
CCCCACCCCCCTTTCAAAAAACTTTATGCAGATAATAAATACCGGATACCAGAATAGAATCGCCACAGACTTGCACAAACTGTACCCAATCCATCCCAGTATAAAAGTTCTTGCCAGGCTTCTTTCAAGAAGCCGCGTTCCCCTCGCGTTCCCCTCAGAGTCCCAGAGAGCTGTCGCGGTCGCAGTAGAGGATGGCGTGCGGATGGCGGCGGAGGATCGTTGCGGGACAGTCCGCCGTGATCGGCTCGGTCAGGGTCCGGCGAATGGCCACGCGCTTGGATTTGCCGGGAACGGAGCAGAACATATATTTCGCGCGCACAAGAGACGGGATGGTCAGGGTCATCGCGCGCTTCGGCACCGCTTCGAGCGTTGGGAAACAGCCGTCGTGAACCTGCTGCATCCGGCATACCTCGTCGAGGGTGGCAATCTTCACCGGCTTCGGATCGTCAAAGTCCGCCACACCCGGATCGTTGAACGCAATGTGCCCGTTCTCCCCGATCCCGAGACAGCAGATGTCTGCCGGATAGGTTTCCAGAAGCTCGCCGTACCGCGCGCATTCCGCCTTCGCGTCGGGTGCGTCCGGCTGCAAATAGTGTACCGCGGCAAACGGCAGCAGCCCGAAAATGTGCTCGCGCAGATAGGTCCCGAACGTCTGCGGCGCACCGGCCGCAAGCCCCACGTATTCGTCCATGTGGAACGCGCGCACTCTCGTCCAGTCGATATCCGGCGCGGCGACCAGTGCCGCAAGCGTCTCGTTCTGGGACGGAGCCGCCGCGAAAATCATATTCACGTATTCCTGCTGTGCCAAAAGCTCCCGCAGCCGTGCCGCACAATCCGCCGCCGCAGCCCTGCCCATTTCCTCACGACTCAGCAGCATACGAACCTTCAGCTTGTCCTTCATCATTGTTTGCATGGGTGATTCCTCCGTACTCTATGCCATCGAACCGCCGCCGCATCCTGTCGAACCGACGTGGTTTTTCGGTAAACTTACACAAATACATGATAGCACAAACGGCGGCTTCTGTCAAGAGTCAGTTTTGCATCTGCCTGCGGCAGCTCTGCTTATCAAACGCTTTCGGCGTTTTTCCTTTGTTATTTATAAGGAAACTGCGTTTGGCTTCGGTTATTTATTCTGGCTTCACCAATGCGGAATACCACATCGTATGTGTAGATTTTATTGTTGCCTTGCGGCGCACCAAAGGACGAGGAAGAAGGACTCTGCGGAGCCCTCCTTCCCCATCCTCTGGACTCCACCTCATCCACCCGGGGTATCCGCTGCGGCGGGGCATTTTGGCTGCCGCGGGTTTGGGACAATATAGGATTCCGGTATCCGGTGCTGTCGTTCATCGCCAGTTCCGAATTTGGTTTTGCTATCTGTGTTCGGGCTGGTATCGCTCGCGTTTCAGTAGGGTTGTTGGGCTTGGATCGTTCGTTTTTCATTATTGGTGGGATGGACTGTACGTTTCTGCGGCTACGCGGGGCTTTGACATAGTCTTTTTGTAGGATTACCGCTAACCGCGACATTTTTTCCAATTTCGTTGGATGCAAGTCCATTTCACCAATAATGCCGGGTGCAAAAATGCTGTAAAACTGCGTTCGTGCGGCTTGTACTGCAAGAAAACGGGTTTCCCATACAGTCTCTAAGCCTCTAACGATGCAGTTATCCCACACAGGCTATACAGTTTTCCATACAGCCTAAGCTACTAACGCTACAAATATTCCGTACCGTCACCCATCCAAACAAACGATCCACCCGCGGTCAGCGCAAATCCTACGAAAGACCATAGCAAACCTCCACGTAGCCGCAGGCACGAACGATCTATCCCCCCAATAATGAAAAACGTGCGATACCAACCCAACAACCCGACTGAAACGCGAACGATACCAGCCCGAACACAGATAGCAAAACCAAATTCGGAACTGGGGATAAGCGACCTGCACCGGATACCGGAATCCTATATCCCTATAAGCCCGCGGCAGCAGATATGCCCCGCCGCAGCGGATCCCCCCGGGTGGATGAGGTGGAGTCCAGAGGATGGGGAAGGAGGGCTCCGCAGAGTCCTTCTTCCTCGTCCTTT
>USGH01000031.1 GCA_900554225.1 uncultured Eubacteriales bacterium
GGCGGCGGCAGAGGCTCCGGTATCGAAATGGTGATGCTGGAGAACGGTGCCGTCATGAAGAGCATCCACGGCAGTCTGAAGCGTGAGCCGGGCAGCGTCAACTATGAGCTTTATTGCGAACGCGGTATGATGGAGACCGGACGGCTCGAACCGCTGCAGCCGCTCAACGTGTATAAGGAAGGCGAAAGACGGTGCCATGGCGCATGGGAGCAGTACGCACCGGAGGCGAAGATCGCGGCAGATGCGGCAAAGCACTACAACGGTCACGGCGGCAGCGACTTCTATCCGACCCACTTTTTCATCGAAAAGATTCTCGGCAGACCGGAGGGCGAATGGTCCATTGATGTGTATACCGCGATCGATATGGGCATTTGCGGACTGCTCGCGTACAAGTCGATCCTTGCCGGCAATATTCCGATCGACGTGCCGAACCTGCGCAATCCGGAGGAACGGGACGCATGGCGAAACGACAACGCCTGCACCACACCATGGGTCGCCGGGGATCAGCTCCAGCCGCGCACCTCGCATAAAGAGGATCCGGTGCCGGATTCCGTATACGAAGAGGTCCGCCGGATGTGGCTTGCAGGGGAGAACGCATAACGGTCACAGAGGAGTGTATGCCGGAATGGGCAGCTTTTGCCGGTGCGAGTAAACGGAAAAGCGCGGAAGCTTACGCAAGCGGACCGAGCTTTTCCACGGCATTCTCGGCAAAGGGATCGCAGTGCTCCGCTATGTAATCGGCGATGGACTGCGGACACAGTGTTCCGAGATGCTCCCCGGCAAAATAGGTTTCGTGGTCGAGAACCAGGTAGAATCGGCGCACAGCGGGTTCCCGATACGCACGACTGGCACCGGAATACCCGCTTTTCCACAGGCACGCACAGGTCGAGACCAGATGGGACAGCGCGTCAAAGTGGTAGATCGCCGGCTTGGGGAATGCCGGATCGTCGTATTCCTCCGCCAGCGCATTCGCCAGATAGAGACTACCCTTTCCGGTGCCGCCGCCGTTCTCTGACCAGGGGGATTCTCTGGCGCAGAGCTTGGTGACGTACAGCTCACAGCCGCCCCGCCTGCCGGGATACATCTGTACAAATACGCGGCTTCCGGACGTATCAAAGCCGCAGCGATTCTTGATTTCACGGAAGAGTCGGAGCAGTACCGCGCGATTGCCATCCCGTCGCCGGAGCGGATAATCCGCCATCTCCCGCTCATCCAGTGTGATTTTCAGTTTGGTCTCTCCAATCGGGATCAGTTCCATGGTAGGCTCCTTCTCTGTTTCAGACGCAAAAGCGCATTTTTCTGTATGCTACTATTATAGTCCACGGGAGCCGAAAATGGTACCCCAAAATTTCTGGAAATTATCCGACACAAAAAGCGGAGAGGGAAGGTGCCATGCCTTCTCTCTCCGTTTTTTATCATACCTTTGGGATCATTCGTACTGTTCGTTCTGCTTCTTCTGCTCGTTCTGGTTCTGCTTTTTGTTCTGATTCTGGTTCTGCTGGTTTTTGTTCTGGTTCTGCTGGTTTTTGTTCTGGTTCTGCTGATTCTTGTTCTGATTCTGGTTCTTGCAGTTCTGGTTGTTATCCATATCCTACGCTCCAAACGGCTGTGCCGCAGTAAATTTTGCCCGCGCCGGAATCCGGTTATCGGGTACGGAGGTAGTATGGCTCTGTTTGCGGCGGATTATACAGCACACGGAAAATCTCTGTGCGGAATGGAAACGTGATTTTTATTCCGCAAGATACTGCCGGATTTTGTACAGCATCTGCGCCGCCTGGGCACGGCTGATGGGGGAATCCGGAGAGAGATTGCCGTCGCCGGTACCGCGGAGAATGCCGAGATCGGATAGCGCGTACAGGGACGGCTTTGCCCACGTCGGAATGGCGGAATTGTCGGCGAAGGTCGGGATCCGCTCCGGGGTCTCGGCTCCCAGAATCGCGTTGCAGATCACAGCCGCCTCCGCACGGGTCACGGGGTCGCGCGGCCGAAAACAGACCTTGCCATCCACCTCGCTGCCATGGATGATCCCCAGCGACAGCGCCCGCTGCACATAGCCGGAGGCCTCCGCGGAGATCTCCGTGTCGTCTGCGAAATCCGTGGGGCAGGGCGGGATCTCTCCGGCGCCGAGCGCGCGCATAACGGTCACGAGAAAATCTTCCCGGCAGGATATATCGTCCGGATGGAAATAGCTCGCTCCGCCGACCTGCACCCCGCGCACGATCCCCTCCGCCGAAAGCACCATCACTGCGTTCTGTGCCCAGTGACCGTCCATATCCGCGAATACCGTCGTCGTCACCGGCTCCGCAATGGTCACGGACACACGCGCCGCCCCGGAATACTGCCCATACGAATCCCGCACACGGTAGGTGAACGAATCCGCCCCCAGCGCACCGTCATAGGGGGTATAGACAAAGTCCCCGCTTGCGGCGTTTGTGATCGTGCAGATCCCTTTTTCCGGATAGTCCAGCAGTTCGAACCGAATCGCATCGCCGTCGGGATCGGTGCCGGATAACGTACCGTAGAGGCTGACGTTCTGCTGTGTCCACTGGGAAAGACCGCTTGCCGTCATGGAGGCGGTATTGGAAACGGTCACGGGCGCGCTGTTTGCCGTGTCGGAGAAGCAGAGGGTGCAGAGATGGCTGTAGTCCCCTTCCGCGCGGAACCGGAACGATACGGATTCCCGTGTGTTGCCCGGCACGTAACGGAGAGCCGCCAGCTGCTTTTCCGTTATGACCTGCTGTAGCCGGACCATGTGATCGCCGAGATAAAGCTTCCCGGAGGTTGGCAGAGAGGTGACGGTGATCGTGGACGGCGCGACACCGAGTGCGTCGGCAAAGTCGGCGGCGGAAAACGAGATCTCCGAACAGACGATTCCGGATTTGATCATATCCGCTTCCGGCGAGAGCAGATAGAGACCCGGCGACAGGATCGATGCGGATACCGGGGTCAGCCCGAGAAGTGCCGCGAGGATGCCGGAGAGAAGGATGCGCTTTGCGTGTGTGGCGTTCATGAAAAATGACTCCTTTCTGTACTGCAAGAAAATACAATGTTCACGAAAAAAACACGGGAATATCTTGCATAAAACGAAGATGTGGTGTATAATAAAAGAAAAATCCAAAGGAGAGATACAGATATGCTCGACATCCGCATTGAAAAGACGACAAATCCGAAAGAAAAGCCAACCGGCAAGCTGGGCTTTGGTAAGATTTTTACGGATCATATGTTTTTGATGAACTACTCCACCGAAAAGGGCTGGCACGATCCGCGCATTGTCCCCTATGGTCCCATTTCCCTCGATCCGTCCGCGATGGTGTTCCATTACGCGCAGGAATTGTTTGAAGGTCTGAAGGCATACCGCCGTGCCGATGGGGAAATACAGCTGTTCCGTCCGGACTGCAACGTGGAGCGTATGAACAATACGTGCCGCAGACTGTGTGTGCCGCCGATCGATCCCGCAGACGCGCTGCAGGCGATCGAAGCGATCGTGGACGTGGATCGCGATTGGGTACCCAGTGCGGACGGCGCGTCCCTGTACATCCGTCCGTTCATCATCGCCACCGACGAATTTTTGGGCGTACATCCGTCCCACACGTATTTGTTCGCGATCATCCTCTCTCCCTCCGGTGCCTACTACGACGCGGGTCTGGATCCGGTGAAGATTTACGTGGAGCGTGAGTATGTCCGCTGCGTCAAAGGCGGTACCGGTATCGCAAAGGCGGGCGGCAACTACGCAGCGTCCCTCATCGGACAGCAGAGAGCAGAGGAAATGGGATACGCACAGGTACTGTGGCTCGACGGTGTACACCGGAAGTATATCGACGAGGTCGGCGCGATGAACGTATTCTTCGTGATCGACGGCGTGGTGGTGACCCCGGATCTGACCGACGGCAACATTCTCCCCGGCGTGACCAGACGTTCCTGTATCGAGCTTCTGAAGCACTGGAACATTCCGGTAGAGGAGAGAAAGGTTTCTATCGATGAGATCCACGAGGCGTACAAGGCGGGCAAGCTGGACGAGGTATTCGGCACCGGCACCGCGGCGGTCATCTCCCCGGTCGGCGAGCTCTTTGACAACGGCGAAAAGATGATCATCAACGATGGCAAGATCGGGAAGATCTCCCAGAAGCTGTACGACGCGATCACAGGCATCCAGTGGGGCAAGCTGGACGACCCGCTGCACTGGACCGTTCTTGTGAAGTGACGTTGGAGAACGCTGGCAGAAGCTTTTTGGAAAAAGGTCTTTCGCAGAAAGGGTCCGACAGCCTCCCAAAACCTTTATGAAAGCGATACAGGTTTTGTTTGTGCAGGTCGGAGCTGCATAGGATTCTGTGTTTCTGAAGCTGGATTTGTAGGGGATTCCCTACGGATCCGGCTTCTTTTTTTGCATTTTTCCGCACCGGATGCTTGCTGCCTGCATACCCTTACCGATGAAAACCGGAAAGGAGAGCGGATATGAGATCGATTTACACGGGATTTACACAGTATGGCGGCAAAGACACGTTTTTTGCGGGTGCGAACACGGGGCGAGGCTTCCTTGGCGTATACGACACGATCGCCGATGAGAGCGTGCGGGAACACATATACATCATCAAGGGCGCGAGCGGTACGGGAAAAAGTACGTTGATGCGGAAGATCGCGGAGGAGGCGGAGGCGGCCGGGTATCCGGTCACGCGGTATCTATGCGGCTCGGATCCGACCTCCCTGGATGCCGTGGTGCTGGATGAACGGATCGTGGTTCTCGATGGTACCGCACCGCACACCCGCGATATGGTCTATCCGGGTGCCGCATCCTCTCTCATCGATGTGAGTCGGTTCTGGAAAAGCGATCGTCTGGCAGAAAGCCGTGCGGAGATCCTTTCGTGTGCTGCGGAGAAGAAAGCGGCATTTGTGTCCGGAACACGGTATCTGGCAGCGGCGGAGATGGCGGAAGCGGAAAGTCACGAGGCAATCGCACGGTGTATCGACCGGGAGAAGCTGGAACGGTTCTGTATGCGGATCGCACCGAAAAAAGGCTCCGGGACCGTGGGAAAGGCACTGTCCTATCGGACGCATGGGATCGGGATGCGGGGATTGGCACGTACCGCCGGATGTACGGCAGCGGAACGGTACGGGATCACGGACGGACTGGGAGCGGGGACGATACTGCTCGCGGCTCTGGAAAACGTATATCTGCGGCGCGGCGAAGAGGTCTGGACGGGGAACCATCCCATTGGCGAGAGGATCACCTCCTTGTATATTCCGTCGCAGAACCGCGTGTATACCCTGATGGCGGATGGCGACGAAGCTGTGGACAAAACCATTCATATGACGCGTTTTCTCCAAAAAGAACCGACAGGGGAGGATCGCGGCAGGGCAAAGCTGGCAATGCGTGTAGCTGCGGAGCTCATAGACGATGCCGTTTCCGCGTTCCGCAGGGCAGGAGAAGCGCATTTCCGCTTGGAGGAGATCTATCGTGCCGCCATGGATTTCCGTGCGCTGGAACGATATGCGAAAACGGTACGTGCGGAGATCATGGGCAGACTATCGGCAAAATAAAGGCGCAGGAACACCGTATATGCCTGCATGCGTGGACGGAGGCCAGAGAGAATTTCACAAAAAATTTATACAGGGATACAAAGATGGGTCTTTACTTTTGTGCGCAAAAACGGTATAATAGCGGTACAGAACCAATGGTAAAGGAAAACGGCTGATTATGAATTTTCGTTCCCGCATGGCATCGTTCCTGCAAGGCAGATACGGCATTGACCAGCTCTACTACGGACTGCTGGGACTGTATATTGTCCTCATCCTTCTGCGTATCTTCATCCACACGCCGATTTTGCCGTGGGTCGGACTTGTCGTGCTGATTCTCGCTGTACTGCGGACCATGTCTAAGAATTTCGCGGCAAGACGGCGTGAGAATGAGGTCTTTCTGAAGGTGTGGCGGCCGGTGAAAAATTGGTTTGTCCTCTGCCGTGACCGGATCCGCGACCGCAAGACGTATCGTTACCGTCGGTGCAGACACTGCCGTGCGATTCTCCGTCTCCCGGTGAAAAAAGGGAAGCACACCGCGCGCTGTCCGAAATGCGGAAAGACGACCGACGTGCATATTCTATTCTGAAAAATCGTTACTCGGCTATCCGGAAACGTAAGTCAGAGTGCATAAAGCGTATAAAGGAGTAAAAACCAATGAAAACGATGGAAGTGAAGGATTTTCTGCGTGCGGCAGCCGGTGTTGTACCGTCCGCGCGGCAGAAGAACTGGTTTGAGACCGAATTTTATGCGTTTGTCCACTTCACGGTGAACACGTACACGAATCTCGAATGGGGACTGGGGGATGAGCCGGAATCCATCTTCAATCCCGTGGATCTCGACTGCGACCAGTGGGTGGAGGCTGTGAAATCTGCCGGAATGAAGGGGCTGATTCTGACCGCAAAGCACCACGACGGCTTCTGCCTGTGGCCGAGCAGGTATACGGAGCACTCCGTCAAGAACAGTCCGCGGAAGAACGGTCACGGCGATGTGGTACGGGAATGTGCCGAAGCCTGCCGCCGCGGTGGGATCAAATTCGGCGTATACCTCTCTCCGTGGGATCGCAATTCGAAGTATTACGGCACACCGGAATACAACGATTACTACTGCAACCAGTTGACGGAGCTGCTCACGGAATACGGAGAGCTGTTTATGATCTGGTTCGACGGCGCGTGCGGCGAGGGACCGAACGGCAAGAAGCAGGAGTACGATTTCCCGCGCTACATTGAGCTGATCCGGAAATACCAGCCGAACGCCGTGGTCTTCAACGATTTCGGACCCGACGTCCGTTGGTGCGGCAATGAGGCAGGACAGAGACGGCACGCGGAATGGGCGGTTGTCCCGACGGATCTGTGCTATCGGTGCGAGAAGCAGGTGAACGGTCCGATGCTGCCCGGCGATCTTTCCTACATGTACAATCCGGACGACAACATCGGCGAGCTGAACACGATCGTTTACGCAAAGGGACTGGCGTTCTGCGGCGCGGAAATCGATATGTCGATCCGACCGGGCTGGTTCTATCACGAAAATGAGGAACCGCATTCCCTCGATCGGCTGATGAAGACCTACATCAACGCCTGCGGCGGCAATACGTCGTTCAATCTGAACATCCCGCCGATGCCAAACGGCAGATTCGACGAGCGTGATGTGGCAAGATTACAGGAGTTCGGCAAGGCATTGGAGAATGCGTTCGGAGAGCAGAAGAAGCTCTATGGCGAGGTCACATGCCAGCCCCTTGGCGACAGCGATACCCAGTGCATCTACCACGTGGAGCTGCCCGCCAAAACAAAGCTCAGCTACATCACCCTGCGCGAGGATCTCGACCACGGTCAGCGCATCGAGCATTTCACGATCCTTGCAAACGGCGGGGCGATCTACCACGGTACCACGGTCGGACACAAACAGATCTGCCCGGTGAACGTGGAAACGAAGTCCTTTGACGTGCGGATCGAGGGTGCCCGCGACACAGTATATATGCGCGACATTGTGGCATACAAGGCATAAAGACAATTGGAAATGAAAGAAGGATAACAGCAGATGAGAATCGGAACGTCACATGGTACATACGCCTATGCGGGCGAGATGGAGGCGATCTACGCGAGAATGCGCGCCCATGGCTATACGGCGGCAGACCACAATCTCTGCGACACAAACGAGCCGTGGTACAGCGATATGGCGGAGCTGGATCGGTACTGCGACCGGGTACGGAAGGCGGCGGAAGCGAACGATATGTGCATTTCCCAGATCCACGGTCCCTGGCCGACGGACGATACCACGCCGGAGAACCGCGTGCAGATTCGGGAATGGATGCGCCGCGCCGTATATGCGTGCGGCAGAATGGGCAGCCGTCATATGGTGATTCACCCGGTGATGCCGTATGGCTGGGGCAAGGAGGAAGACGCGGATTTCGCCGAGGCTCTGACGGTGGAGCTGCTTTCCTATCTGATCCCGGAATGTGAGAAGGACGGGGTGATCGTGTGCCTTGAAAATATGCCGATGGCGGCGCACCGGATCTCCCGGATGCCGATGATCGTCCGCGCGGTCGAAAAGGTCAATTCTCCCTATGTGGGCATTTGTCTCGATACCGGACACTGCAACGTCTTTGGCGACGATCTCGGCGAGATGGTGCGGGTGAGTGCGAAATATCTGCGTGTGCTTCACGTGCATGACAACAACGGGCAGTCCGACCAGCATCTCGTACCGTTTTGCGGCACGGCAAACTGGAAAAGCTTCACGGATGCGCTGCGTGAGATCCGTTTCCCCGGTGTACTGTCCCTGGAGTCAAACGGTCCGTCGTTCGATCTGCCGCTGCCGATCCGGGAAAGCATGGAGCATCACATCGTAAATATCGCCCGGTATCTCGCGGATCAGTCGGAGGCGTAACGGAATCTGCGAAAGCGAACACAATCATACCGTAAAAGCGCATAATCAAGCGGGAGCAGCCACCTTCCTACGGAGAATGACTGCTCCCGCTTTTTGTGTGCGATTTTGTACCGGTCAGATTCCCATGCCGCGGCGCAGGATTTCGAGTTCTTCCATGTAGATACAGTGCGGGATCCGGTTTTCCGCAACAGCCTGGAGACACGCGTCGATGGGCAGCCACAGCACGGATTCGATTTCCTCCGGCTGCACACGGAGTTCCCCCATCTCCGGCGTGTACCAGAGACCGTAGATCATCGAAACCTGATCGTCCCGAAACACGCTGCCATGGAAGCTTCCCGTATACGCGAATCGTCGGATCCCGCATGGACAAAGCGCGTCCTCCGTTACGGTGAGTCCCAATTCCTCCCGCAGCTCCCGAACCGCCGAAAAGCCAAACGACTGTCCCGCCGGAATGTGTCCCGCACTGGAAATGTCGTAGCAGCCGGGAAACGAATCCTTGTCCGCGCACCGTTTCTGTAAGAGGATCTCCGTCTCTCCGGATAAACCATGGCGCAGGAGCCATACGTGTGCGGTGCGATGGCGGATCCCGTCCCGGTGGGCGATGGTGCGGGAAACGGTCTCTCCGGTGGGATTGCCGTCACGGTCTACGATGTCGAGTATTTCTGCCATAGTATATCCTCCTTCGGAACTGTCCATTCGCGCAGCAAAGCAGAGTTTTTATAGTTCTCCCTCCGGAACCGGATCGTTCGCATCAAAGAGCTTGAAGCCTGCGGTGGCGGCGACGGGGATGGAAAACGCGATGGTGTGCGCCTTGGAGTCGATGCCCGCCTTTTGCATGATGGAGCGCATGATGTCGTTCCGTTTTGCGCGGGAGGTCACGATGTAGAGCATATCCTTTTCGTCCGCGAGCGAGATGCCGAAGAATTTCTGGGCGCGTTCGGCAGCCGTACCCTTGGCATGAACCACGGTACCGCCGCCCGCGCCGCCTTCTCGTGCCGCATCCATGACCATATCGGTGTATCCGGCTTCCAGAATGGCGATGATGAGTTCGTAATCCGATTGCATAGGCTCTCCTTCCACGGCAGACAGCTCTGTGCCGCTTAATAAATATTGTAACGTGCGGGAACCGCTCACGCTCAGAATCGGAACGGCAATGGCGACGCCGCGATCCGGCAGATCGATCTGCATTTCGGTGGACAGATCGTGTAAAATTTCCGTTGTGCGGCTTCCCGGAACGACAGCGCAGTGGATCGATTTGTACGACCGTTCCAGACCGAGCAGCGCGAGCGTTTTCTGCCGTGCCGTCCCTTCGGCGACCGCGGAGTAGATGCAGGACAGATCCCGGCTGTTGAAGAAATCGACGAATGCTTCGCTGTCCTCCCGTCGGGTGATGGTGAGCAGGAAATGGATGTTTTTCATGTTTGTCGCACCTCCTCAGATTGCGGTGAGATCGATCACATCCTCGACCTCAGCGGCAGTTTCGGCAACAGCTGCACCGCGGCGCAGACGGAGCTTGTAAACCAGTCCCAGAATCTGGATGGCGATCAGCGGCGTCATGGCGACAAGGGATACAATGCCGAAAGCGTCTGTGACCACAGATCCGCCGGACGCTTCACAAACCCCCATCGTAAACGGCAAAAGGAACGTAGCCGTCATGGTGCCGGACGCAACGCCGCCCGAGTCAAAGGCAATCGCGGTGAAGATCGGCGGGACAAAGAGCGGGAGAAGCAACGCAAGGGCATAGCCGGGTACAAGGAACCAGAACAGCGAAACTCCCGTCATGGCGCGCAGCATCCCGATGGCGACAGAGGCCGCCACGCCGAAGCTCAACGCCATTGCCAGAGCTTTTTGCGGAATCGCGCCGGCTGTGATGTCCTCCACCTGCTTTTTCAGCACATGGACCGCAGGCTCCGCAGCGACGATGAAGTAGCCGATGATCGCCCCGATCGGGATTACGAGCCAGAGGTGTCCGGTTTCCCCCAGAGACGCGCCGATGGCTTTTCCGGCAGGCATGAATCCGACGTTGGCACCGGTTAAGAACAGAACCAGTCCGACATAGGTATAGACGATCCCGGCAATGATGCGCCACATCCGGTCGGAGCGGATCTTGGTGTGGAACATCTGGTAGACAAAGAAGAACACGACGAGCGGTCCGACCGCCATGGTGACTTCCTTTATGTAGTGCGGGATCATGCGGACAAAGGAGCGGAACATCTCCCCGGAATCGGCAGGGATGGCGTACACATCCGCGGTATAGGCGGTGCTGTCCGAGGGATAGAAGATGCCGAGAACGAGAACGGCGAGGATCGGACCGATGGAGCAGAGCGCGACCAGACCAAAGCTGTCGTCTCCGGCATCCCGGTCGGAACGGATCGCGGACACACCAACGCCAAGAGCCATAATAAACGGCACCGTCATAGGACCGGTAGTCACACCGCCCGCGTCAAAGGAGACCGCCTGAAACGCGTCTCCGACAAAGGCGGACAGGATGAAAACGATCGGATAGAAGAGCCAGAGCAGGATGCGCAGGGGTACGTGGAACAGGATACGTAATAACGCAACTACGAGGAAGAAGCCGACGCCGATCGATACGCTCAGAATCAAGGTCAGGTTCGGAATGGTCGGCACCTGTTCGGCAAGGACCTGTAGATCCGGCTCCGAGAGGGTGATCATGATCCCGACAAAGAGCGATATACCGATCACGTTCCAGATTTTGCGTGACCGGGTCATTTCCGTACCGACGTATTCGCCCATCGGGGTCATGGCAAGCTCTACGCCGAGGGTGAACAATCCCATCCCGAATACGAGCAGTGCTGCGCCGAAGAGAAAGCTCATGAGCATTCCACCGGAGATGGGCGTGATCGTGAAGCAGAGAAGCATGACGATCAACGTGACCGGAAGGACGGACGACAGAGCTTCCCGGCATTTGTCCGTAAGCAGTGTGTGGTTCTTGTGCAAGAGTGCGTCTCCTTTCGCGTGTGGGGTTTGTAGAGGCGTATGGAAAAACGGCCGAGCAATCGATGTGCTATATATCGAATAAAAATGCAATACGCGGCCCAACACAATTCCTACATATTATATTATACCGGATTCTGGAAACATGCGCAAGTGGAAACGGGGATTCTTTACAGAAAATTCAAATCAAGGGAATGTCTTCCTCCATTGCCTCGTAGATAAGCGACATGTGGGAGGCGCGGGCGAGCTTTCGTGCGTCAATGGCAAGATCGAGGGGATCCACAGGCAGCGGCGCATCTCCGGACAGTGCGATGAGGGTGCGATTCCGTTCGAGCAGTGGGGCAGCATCCGCCAATGCCTTGCGTACAGAGGGGTATGGCACGTCGTCGATGTTGGCGCGGATACCGGCAAGATCACCGAATCGATTCAGAAGGACTGCGGCGCGCTTCGGACCGATCCCGGCAACGCCCGTAATGTTGTCGCTGTGATCGCCTACGAGACACTTGAAATCGGCAAATTTGTCCGGGGATATGCCATACCGCGCGAAAACGGCTTCCGGCGTGACAAGGGAGCTGTCATAGCCCTTGTAGAGAAAGACGGATACCCGTCGGTCGATGAGCTGGAAGTAATCGCGGTCCGTGGAGCAGATCACCACATTCCAGTCCTCCGGGGTCTGTTTCGCATAGGCGGCAATCGCGTCGTCCGCTTCACAGCCGTGGATCTCCGCGTAGGGAATGCCGCTGTGGGAGAGGGTGCGGTAAAGGAGCGGCAGCTGCGTGAACGGACATTCCTCCGGTGCCATTGCGCTGTAGTCGGGACGATTTGCCTTGTAATCCGCGCAGAGAGAGCGGCGGTCGCCGTTGTCGGGGGAATCAAACAGCACGAGCATCCGTGTGGGGTACAGCATCCCGATTGACCGGAGCAGCGCACCCATACAGCCGACGACGGCGTGCATATACGTCCCATCCCCGGCAGAGATCGGCGGCATTCCGTAAAACATGCGGAACAGCAGATTGTGTCCGTCTACCAAAAAAAGTTGCTCCATTGTACCGCTCCCGAAAAAACAGGAAACGCCGATTGCAGGTTGATTTTGTGGCAGACGACCGCAAATCCAAGCCTTTTGCCGCAAAAAAGATTGACACAGCGCATCCGTGAGAATATAAAATAGGATACCAGATTGCCTCACCGGATTGCAAGGCGGATTTCGTGAATTTTCCGAAAAAGAGACCTTTCCGCGCAACAAATCGATTTCCCCGGCAAAACGGATATTGACAAAGGCGGCAAACTGTGGTACAATAAGACAAACGAAAAATCGGGGTGTGGCGCAGCTGGTAGCGCGCGACGTTTGGGACGTCGATGCCGCAGGTTCAATCCTGTCACTCCGATAAGGCACGATGGTTTGGATATGCACGTATCGAGGGCTGTCGTGCTTTTTGTTTGCTTCTCTCTCCGTTGCGGAAACACCATATCCCCCAATAAAAAAGCAATGCGCCCTGTGCCTGCGGGATTTCTCAAAGATTGTATACGTTTTCTCTTGACTTTTCCCCGGATCTGTGGTATCCTATCGGTCGGTATATGCACCATAGAATAAAGTATATGGGGGATCCGGAATGCGTCGGATTCCTGTGAAGGAGCCTGTCATGCCGCAGACAACAAAAACTGCAACCGATGAGAATACGATCGTCCGTATCGTAAAGGAATATGGCATTCTCACACTTGCGACGCTTCTTATGGCGTTCGGAATCTATCTTTTTCGCTTCCCCAACAATTTTTCCTTTGGCGGCGTCACCGGTATCGCGGTCATTCTGGCACCGTTTTTGCCGATTTCCGCCTCTACCCTGACACTCATTCTCAACGTCGCGCTGCTCATTCTCGGACTTGTCGTGCTCGGCGGCAGCTTCGGCGTGAAAACCGTTTATGTCACACTGCTCTTGTCCGGCGCGCTCAGCCTTGCCGAAATCCTCTATCCCATGGATGCGCCGCTGACCACCCAGCCGCTTTTGGAGCTGATTTTCGCCGTCGTCGTGCCCTCCATTGCGTCCGCTATCTTCTTTAACCACAACGCGTCCAGCGGCGGTACCGACATCGTCGCCATGATCCTCACGAAATATACGCGCATCAACATCAGCACCACCCTCATGCTTGCCGATATGGCGGTCGCGATCTCCTCCTTTTTCATCTTCGGTGCGGAAACCGGACTCTTTTCCGTCTGCGGTCTGCTTGCCAAATCCCTTGTGATCGACGGCGTGATCGAGAATATCAACCTGTGTAAGGTGTTCACCATCATCTGCGACGATCCGGATCCCATCTGCGAGTACATCATTCATACGCTGCATCGGGGCGCGACTACATACCATGCGATGGGATATTACAAAAAGGAGGACAAGACCGTCATCGTTACCATCATGCGGCGGTCTCAGGCGGTTCGACTCCGCAATTTCATTCGTACCCACGAACCGCACGCCTTCATCGCCATCACAAACTCCTCCGAAATTATCGGCAACGGATTCCATGCGCCCATCTGATGAGCCTGTGCCGCTGTATAAACGTCCCGCACGACAATGCAATATACGGGAAGTATCGAAAAAACCGCCGAACCGGAGCAATCCGAAACGGCGGTTTTGTGCTTATTTGGGGAAGTTTCCGTATCCGACGGTCGGCATCCAACGGTTGGTGTCCGAAGGTTGGTCAGATACTCAGCATACACATCGCCGCGACGCCGAGAACGATCCCGATCCACTGCGGCAGTCGGAGCCGTTCGCGGAAGAAGATCACGGCGGAGAGGATCGTCATGATGATCAGCCCTCCGTTTACAAGCGGGAAAAAGATGATCGTCGGCATTACACCGGAGAGGTACAGGTTCACGAGATTCACGATCCCCATGAAGATGCCCGATAACGCCGCCTGGATGAGGGCGTTTGCCTTGACGGAAAAGGTCGCCGGTTCCTTTCTCTGCCGGACGCGCCAGAGAAGCAGGTTGAATAATACCGCGAAGGCGAACGTGCAGATGAGGAACCCGGTCAGCTCCGCACTGTGCGACGAGGTCTGGTGCAGCGTCTGCATGATCCCGATCCCGCCGGTGAACAGCATCGATAAGAGCGCGAAAACGAGCCACCTTGCCGAGAAGGATTTTTTGCCGTTCTCCGCCTTTTTCTCAAATACGCCAAGCACCAGCGCCATCGCGACAAGCAGAATCGGCAGGGCGATGAGCTGCAGAGCCTTTACGGGCGAATGCAGGAACAGCACGCCGAATAACGCCGGGATCACAAGGTTGCTCCCCTGGATGAAGGACGTGTACGCCATCGAGCCGATCGACAGCGCTTTTAAGAGAAAAACCTGCGACAATGCGGTGACGGCGGCAAACAGAAACGCCAGTGCGACCGTGTAGCCGGAGAGTGCATAGTTCCCGGTGCAGAGCAGCACGAGAAGCGAGCCGATGTTCAGAAACGTGTTGAACTTGTAGATGTCCGTGTCGTTCTTCAGAACATTCTTGCTGAAATTGTTCGAGAAAACATTCTTCCCCGTCTCCAGCAGGATCGAGAGAAACGTGAGTAAGTAGTATACCATGCTATACCTTTCCATGCGAGATTTTTCCGCAGCATAGTATACCAGAAAATAAGCCGCTTGTAAAGAGATAAATCCAACGAAAAACCATTGGAGAGGAAAAGTATCCCCAAAGAAAACAACCGGAAACCGCCGCGCACAGACAAAATTCATTCATAAAAGCGCGCTGGAGCTGGAACGAACAAGTTTGTTCTCAATAGCGGTCGCGTCCCCATTCCCCGCGTCCCTCGTCAAGCCTCCGGGAAGAAGAGCTTTTGGACGGCTTCAAAGTGCTTTTCAACGCCGTTGCGGGTCTTTTCCACGTAGGTCGGCAGCGCGACATTGCCTTGCACGAAGTCCTTCATTTTGTACATATAGCCTTTGAACGCATCGTACATGAAGGCAAAGTCCAGGTTTCTGCCTGCCAGAATCGTGTCGATCATCGCAATGGACGCTTCGTCGCGCGCGCCCTTGTATTTGAGCGTCACATCGTAGTATGCCGGGATCACCGTTTTCCAGTTTTCTGCCGACAATGCCGTGAAGCAGGCGGAGATCAGATCGAGATCGGATACCGTGATCGGGATCGCCGAGCTGCTCACACTGCCGCCGGCTACCGTGTAATAGCCGTCCTGCGCCGTATCGTATTTCGGATACGGGATAATGCCGTAGTCAAAATCACAGCTGTCCCGGTACGCGCTTACCGATTCGTCAAGAACACCCGTCACAAACATGGCGTGCTGTCCGGAGAACATCGAGGTAAAGTCCGCGTCCTTCGGATAGGAGCCGACCGTGTCGTAGAGCAGGGTGC